>JAISRD010000111.1 GCA_031273835.1 Treponema sp.
CGGTATTCGACAAGCGCCGCCGTAATGGCCGCCGCCACCGCGGTGGTCTTTACCGCCCCGCCGCCTGAGCTTCCCCCGGCCGCCGGAGCGGCAATATCCCTGTCCGCCCCCAGGGCATGAATGATTTTTCCAACTAGGGTTACGGCAACAACCAGAATAATTAAAAATCCAAACACAACTCCCATGCCGAGCAGGGTGAGTATTCCGCTCTGTCCCAGCATATCTGCTATAGTCATAAAGCCTCCACAGGGAATTAAACCGGTTTTATCTATATGATAATTCCAGATGATAACTCCAGCATAGCAAAAAAACCGGGTGAGTGCAAGTTACCCCTCCCACCTCAGGATAAACGCATAGAAATCAGGCCGATTGTACCAGCGAAAGTATGGCTAACGCCGCCCGTTTCATCGTCTGCAGGTTTTGCGCCCCGTTCTTCCTCATTGTCGTGTTCCGGTCATCCCCAAAGGTCTAATCAAGGCGCCAATGTAGTTTGTTCTCTAACTGATACTACAATTACTTTCCTTCTCTACCTTTATGCCCTTCGCGGTTAAATTTGACATTTTGGAACCAACTCAGGTATGATCTTCCCATGCTTCGCCGTTATTACTTTGACTGGGCCGCCGCCGCCCCGCCCCGTGTCCCGGACCCCTCTTATGCCGGGGGTGAAAAAAGCGTTCCCTTCGGCAATCCCTCCTCCCCCCATGGGGAAGGGAAAAAAGCCCGGGAAGCTTTGGAAGAAGCCCGCCGCCGCTGTGCCGCGGTCCTGGGGGTCAGGGCGGATCAGATCTATTTTACCTCCGGGGCTTCGGAATCCAACGCGATCGTCCTCTTTTCCCTGGCGATAAAACCCAGGCGGACGGCCCGGGCCGGGGAAGCGCCCGGAGGGGCGGAATTGCTCTATTCCGCGGGGGAACATCCTTCCGTTTCGGAAAACGTCCCGTCCCTGGAGAGGCTGGGGGTCAAAAGCGCCGTCCTGGGTTTGGATTCAGGCGGTTCCGCCGCTCTTAAGGCCCTGGAAGCGGCGCTGGAAAAGAACCCCGGCCTGCGCATGGCGGCGATCATCGGGATAAACAACGAAACAGGATCGGTAAACGATACGGCCGCCCTTGGCGCCGCCCTACGCGGCGGGACGGAGCGGGCCAGGCCCGTTCATTTTCACTGCGATCTGGTTCAGGCCCTGGGCAAGGTCCCCCTTGACCTTGGGGGTTCCTGTATCGACTCCGCCTCGTTCAGCGCCCATAAGATTGGGGGGCCCCGGGGAGTGGGGCTCCTCTACCTCCGCAGGCCCCTCCTTCCCCTTGTACGGGGGGGCGGCCAGGAAGGGGGCCTGCGGCCGGGAACGGAAAATACCGCCGGGGCCCTGGCTGCGGCGGCCTGTCTTGAGGAAAGGGCCCCCGCCGCGGCGGCTTCCCTCAGGGAGGCGGAAAGCCGTATGGAACGTCTCATCTCCCGGCTCCGCTCACGGGCTCAGGGCCGCTTTGTCCCTATTCCGGAGGACCGCGGCGGCGCGGACAGCCGCTTTTCACCCTGGATACTCCAGGCCCGTTTTAAGGGCATACCCGGCGCGGTCCTGGTCCGGGCCCTGGATGAGAGGGGGTTCGCGATCTCCACGGGATCGGCCTGTTCGTCGGGCAGGGTGAAGCGGCCCGTTTTGGAGGCCATGGGGCTCGATGAGGAAACCCGGCTTGAGGGGGTGCGTATCTCCCAGGGCTGGTCCACCACGGCGGAGGACATCGAGGCCCTGGTTGAAGCTCTAAGCGGCGTTGCGGCGGAGCTCCGCGGCCCGTCATGACCATGGACGAAGAGGATTTTGCCGTCTATCTGCTGAAACTGGGGGAACTGACCCTTAAGGGGGGGAACCGCGAGGGCTTTGAACGGATCCTCCAACGCAATCTCGCCGCCCTGCTCCGATCAACCTCCTCCCAAATAAGGGCCGGCAAGGGCCGTTTTTTTGTCCGCTGTCCTGAAAAAAACTCAAGCTCCGTAGAAGAAGCGCTGGATCGCCTCTTCGGCATCGCCGGGTGGGCTAAAACCAGGGTCTGTGAAAAGACCCCGGAACAGGTGCTGGCGGCCTGCGTCGAGGAAGGAAGGAAGATCGCCGGGGAGGGGCTCAAAACGTTCAAGATCGAGGCCCGCAGATCCGACAAGAGTTTTCCCCTGGATTCCTACGGTATTTGCTGCGCCGCGGGGGACGCGGTGTGTGAGGAGTTCCCCGCCCTGGCGGTGGATGTCCGTTCCCCCGAAAGGCTTATCTCCGTGGAAATACGGGAAAAGGCCTATGTGTACGGCACGGCCCGGAGCGGACGCCGGGGACTCCCCGTGGGGACCGCCGGACGGGGGCTGCTCCTCCTCTCCGGGGGCATCGATTCGCCCGTGGCGGGCTACCTCATGGCGGGCCGGGGTATGGGCATAGACGCGATCTATTTTCACGCCCGCCCCTATACCCCGGAGGAGGCCAGGGACAAGGTTGTAAGCCTTGCGGAAATAGTGGGCCGCTATACCATGGGGATCAAACTCTACATCGTAGGGTTCACCGAAGTACAGAAGCGGATCAGGGAACGGGCCCCCCTCCCCTGGACCACGGTACTGCTGCGGATGGCCATGATGGAGGCCGCCGAAAAATTGGCCCGGAAGCTGGGGGACAAGTGCCTTATCACCGGGGAAAGCCTTTCCCAGGTGGCAAGCCAGACCGTGGAGAACATAGCCTGTACGCAGAGCGGAACGGTCCTTCCGGTTTTAAGGCCCCTTATCGGAACGGACAAGGAGGAGATCATCAGGACCGCCTGCGCCATAGGAAGCTACGAAACATCGATACTCCCCTATCAGGATTGCTGCGTCCTCTTCAGCCCTCCCCATCCGGTACTGCGGGGGGACCCCCTTGAGGCGCGGGTCCTCTACGGGGCCCTTGACGCCGGGGCCCTTATAGACGAGG
Organism: Treponema sp.; assembly: GCA_031273835.1. Classification (GTDB taxonomy): domain Bacteria; phylum Spirochaetota; class Spirochaetia; order Treponematales; family Breznakiellaceae; genus JAISRD01. The sequence continues at coordinate 2,933 of JAISRD010000111.1, forward strand.
CCCTTAAGAAAGCGGAATTAAAAAAATGCGGGATCCCCGCCGTCTCCTGAAATCACCTGTCTTTTTTCGCTTACCTGTCGTTCGCCGCGTCAATCATCAGGCGGGATACGGTAACAAGCTCATAGCCGTCCCTGCTGAGGGCTTCAAGCAGCACCTCGATGTAGTTAAAGAGGTAATCCTCCCTGCCCCCCGGAAGGATTCCGAGCCGCAGGGGGATAATGGAACCGCCCCGCAGGGACTCCATGACATGGTCCAGCATATCGGCCGCGTCGGGCAGGGTTACGGCTATGCGCCCCGTGTGATCCCTGCTTATCCAGTCGCCGGGATCGGCATCGCGGCCCACGGTTTTGTAGCCCGCCCCGGCTGCGGAGGCGATAATCTCAGGGGAAACCGCATAATGGGGAGGATGCCAGAGGAGGGCCAGTTCTTTTCCGGTGGCCTTAAAAAATTCATCCTCGCTCCGGGCAAGGCCCCTGGTGATAAAGTCCCCGTCGATAAAGTACCGCGTATCGGAGAGGTCGATGGGGGCGTAGAACATCGAAGCCGTCTCATGTCCCGCCTCGGCTATTTCACGGGCGGCCTGTGGATGGCGGCGTATAAATTCACCGTTAAGAAAGAAGGTGGCCCTGACGCCGAAACGGTCAAGGGCGTCTAAAACCAGGCTGAGCCCCGCGTCGTCATCGTAGAGATCGAAACACAGGGCCGCTTTCCGGTA
>JAISRD010000143.1 GCA_031273835.1 Treponema sp.
ATCATGGACGAGCCCACCGCGGCCCTTTCCCGGGGCGAGGCGGAGAACCTTTTCGCCATGATACAGAAGCTAAAAAAACAGGGCAAGGCCATTGTGTTTATCGGCCACCGGCTGGATGAAATTCTGGAAATTGCCGACCGGATCACGGTGCTGCGGGACGGCATTCTTGTGGGAGAGTGTTCCAGGGCCGACGCGACCCAGGATACCCTGGTCCACATGATGATCAACCGGTCGATAAAGGAACTCATCGTCAAAGAAACCGTACCGATAGGGGAGGTCATTCTGGAAACTCAGGGCCTTACCTATCCGGGGCAGTATTACGATATTAGTATCAAAGTACGCAGGGGGGAGATAGTCGGCATGGCGGGCCTCGTGGGGGCCGGCCGCAGCGAAACCGCCTCCGCCATATTCGGCACCCAGCCGGCCCTTTCCGGGGAAATTTTTATCAAGGGCAACAAGGCGGCGATCAGGAATCCCCTTGAGGCGATGAAACAGGGGATCGCCATGGTTTCCGAAGACAGGGCCCGTACGGGGCTTATTACCGCCTTCAGCATCAAATATAACATGACCTTTGCCATACTCAGCCGTATAGCTTCCCGGCTCGGTTTTATCCAGGCCAGAAAGGAACAGGAACTGGTTAAACAGTACGTCGAATTCCTAAAAGTCAAAATGCGGAGTACCGAACAGGCGGTACGGGAACTTTCCGGGGGCAACCAGCAGAAGGTGGTTATCGCCAAATGGCTCCTTACCGAATCGGATATACTGATCCTTGACGAGCCGACCCGGGGAATTGACGTGGGTGCCAAAATGGAGGTGTACCGGCTTATCAATGAACTGGCAAAACAGGGCAAGGCAATTCTGATGATCTCCTCGGAGCTTCCCGAGATACTTCAGCTTTCGGACCGGGTATACGTTATGTGCGACGGCCATGTTACCGCCGAATTTAACCGGGACGAACTGGACGGACAGAGCATAATGAAGGCGGCATCGACGGCGCGGCAGAGGAGCGGAGCGTAATGGGCGGCATAAAACGGTTTGTTAATAAAAACATCAAAGAACTGGCCACTTTGGCGATTACCGTTCTTATTTTTATTGTGGCGGGCATTGCCAGGCCGGGGTTGTTTACCAGCCAGCGCCTTCCCAGCCTTATCAACAGCGTTTTCCTCTGGATGCCCCTGAACCTGACCATGGCCCTGGGGATGATGATGGTTGTTATTATCAGGGATATCGATCTTTCCATCGGGTCCTCCGTTGCCTTAAGCGCCATGGCGGCAGGGCTTTGCTTCCGGGACCTGGGCTTTTCCATCCCCGCAGGGATCGCGGCGGCGCTGATCATCGGCCTGCTTTGCGGTTCCTTTAACGGCTTTCTTATCGCCTATCTTAAGATACCGGCGATTATCGTTACCCTGGGGACCATCAACGCATACCGGGGCCTGACCTACATCATCTCATCGGGGAAGCAGATTACCGGTTATGAACTTCCCGAAGGAATGAGCAATGTGGTTTCCACGGGCATTTCCATAGGCCCCCTTTTTCTGCCCTGGATGGTGCTGATAAGCTTTGGGATTGCCCTGGTATTTTACATTGCGCTTAACTATTCCCACTTCGGGAGGGAGGTATACGCCGTGGGGTCCAACCGTGAGGGGGCCCATCTGCGGGGAATTAACTGCAAAAAAACGGAATTTCTTATTTTTGCGCTTACCGGACTGCTCTGCGGAATTACCGGTATTATGGCCATCGCCCGCTTCGGTTATGTTAACCCCAATACAACAGGAAGCGGCCTTGAATTTGTGGTCATTTCGGCGACGATCATCGGCGGCGTCAGCGTATCAGGCGGTAAAGGTACGGTGCCGGGAATTTTTCTGGGCTGCCTTCTTTTGGGAACAATCAACACCATTATCGCCTCGGTTGGCATACCCGGCACGGTACAGCGTTTCAGCTACGGCCTTATTATTGTCATAGCCCTGCTTCTGGATCGCGGCGTAACAGTCATGCAGGATAAGGCAAAGCTGAAATCCTATGATAAATTTGGCCCCAGCCGCGCGGCGTCGTAAGGAAGAGCAAAGATGAACCGAATAGAACAGGCATTGCGCCGCAGGATGGAGCTCGTACCTTTCTCGCTGCTTGTGGTGGTGCTCCTTATCAGCATGGCCTTTTCGGCGAATTTCAGGGATTTAGCCTATCTGCTGAGGACCAGCAACCGTTACATGGAGTTAAGCCTTACCGCCCTTACCATGACCTTTATTATTACCGCGGGAATGATAGACCTGTCGGTCCCGGCGGTAATGAGCTGTTCCGCCACCATTACGGCGATTCTGTTTCACGGGGGGCTCCCCATGGGCTGGGCCCTAATCTGCGGCCTCTTGGTCGGCGCTACCTGCGGGGCCGTTAACGGCCTCCTTGTGGCCTACGCGAGGCTTCCCGCCATGATAGTTACCATAGGAACGATGAACGCCTTCCGGGGTATTTCACAGATATTCATAGGCGACAGGAGCCTGGGTAAATTTCCCGACTGGTTTAACAGGGTGGATAATATTACCGTATTCAGGATTTTCGGCGCCCAGGTTAGTATTACCGTGGTGTTCTTCCTCCTCTGTGTTATAAGCGCCTATCTGATCCTCCACCGGACCAGTTTCGGCAGGCAGATCTTTGCCATCGGGGCCAACGAGCAGGCGGCGATTCATTCGGGGGTCAACACCAGGCGGATAAAGTTTTCCCTGTTTGTCATGTCAGGATTTTTGTCCGCCATTGCCGGGCTTCTGACCATGTCCCGGCTCCTCCTGGTCCAGTACAGTATGGCCCTCAATTCCGAAATTGACGTGGTAATTATGGTGCTTCTGGGCGGCGCGGATATCAACGGAGGCCGGGGCAGCATACTGGGTACCTTCATCGCGGTAATCCTGGTGATCATCCTTAAAACAAGCCTTATTGTGGCTAATGTAACCGCCGACGCACAGATGTTCGTTATGGGAATTATCCTGCTTATTTCGATTATCATTCCCAATATCAGTTCACTGGTGCAGGATATGAAGGATAAATAGGGCCCTTGTAAAAAGGCCCGTCCGGTTTTCCGGACCGTAAAAAAGGACATTACCGGTACTGTTTAAGTTCCGGTAGAGATAATGTTTTCATTATGGAGGAAAAAAATGAAACAAATGAGGAAACTGGCGCTTATTGCCCTGTGTTTAACCATGGCTATGGCGTTTCTGGCCTGCCAAAGGCGCGGCGGAGAAACAGAAAGCGCTGGAGGCGGGGAGAAGCTCAAAATTTACTTTATCCCCAAGGATTCGGTAAATCCCTACTTCTATGCCATTGATGTGGGATTCAAAGAGGCGATTGCCGAACTGGGGGAAGAAAACTTTGAGTACATCTACACCGGCCCCGCCACCGCAGGACCCACCGATCAGATTGAATACATTGAAGCGGCGGTACAGAACAAGGCCTTCGCGGTCTTTGTATCGGCGAATCATGATTCCGCGCTGAACCGGACCTTTGACGACGCCCGGGCCGCCGGGGTTAATGTATTTATCATGAACCAGGATATCCCCGGCAGTGAGGATCACCGGGACGCGGCGATCATGCCCGCCAGCTTTGCCAACGTCGGCCCCCTTTTGATTGAACTTATGGGCCAGCAGATAGATTATTCCGGCGATTTTGCCATCCTTTCCGCCACCACCGACGCTCCGGACCAGAACGCGTGGATCGATGGGATCAAGCAGGCCCTGGCCGCAGATTCAAAGTACGCCAACATGAACCTGGTAACCGTTGTTTACGGCGACGATCAGCCGGAAAAATCCACCACCGAAATGGAGGCCCTGCTTACCAAGTATCCCGACCTTAAGGGAGTTATCGCCCCCACCGCAGCGGGCATACCCGCCTGCGCCAAGGTGCTCCAGACCCGGCGCCTGACCGGTCAGGTTAAGCTTACCGGTTTAGGACTGCCCTCAACCATGCAGGAATTTGTCAAGGACGGAACCTGTGAATCCTTCGCCCTGTGGAATCCTCCCTATGAAGGATACCTCGCCGTCTATCTGGTAGACGCCATTGCCAACAAGGGCTACAAGCCTGTCCCCGGTTCTTCCTTTGAAGCCGGCAAGCTTGGAACCATCACCATTGAAAGCAACGGGCAGATTCTTACCCTCAAAGACCTTATGGTCTATGACGCATCCAACATCGACGAATACGCGCCGTTGTTCTAAGAAACCGTAAATAGGGGCGTCCGGAAAATTTCCGGGCGTCCTTGTTTTTTCTAAATTACTTTGACAGGACAGTGTTATGAGAGGTTTACAAGGAAAGGCCGCCGTTGTAAGCGGCGGTTCCAGGGGCATAGGCCGGGCAATCGTGGAACGCCTTTTAGAGGAGGATGTAAGGGTTCTCTTCTGCGGGCGCAATGAAATAACCGGCAAGACAAGCCTGGAGGGACTGCGAAAGAAATACGGGGACAAGGTACACTTTGTCCCGGCTGATATGGAAGACAAGGATACGCCTGAGGCGCTGATCGCCAGGGGACGGGCCCTTTTCGGGGAGCTGGATTTTTTGGTGAACAACGCATTTCCCTTTACCGCCAAGGCCATGGACGCGAGCTACGACGACTGGGTTCATACCTTTATGGCGGGCCCGGCGGCCTACGCCCGGATGATAGCCTGTTTTTCCCAAAACCGGAAAAAGAAAGAGGGGGCTGTGGTATGTATTTCCAGCATTTCGGGCCACATCGCCCAGCCCGGGCGCTGGACCTACAACGCCGCCAAGGGCGCGGTAAAACAGCTGATCCGCTGCGCCGCCCTGGATCTTGCCCCGTATATACGGGTGAACTGTCTAAGCCCCGGCTGGGTAAAAACCGACGAAGTCCTTAAGGCAACCCCGGACAAGACCTGGGAAAGTACCCCCAGGGCCTGGGAAGAATACCACATGCTTCAGAAACTGCAGGAGCCCTGCGATATTGCCGCCGCGGCGGTTTTTCTGCTCAGCGATGACGCAGCGGTAATCACCGGCCACGATCTCTTTGCTGATTCCGGCTATCTTGCCATGGGGCCCGAGGGCCTCGGCAAAACGGCGAATTTTGCCGGCAGCGCATAGGCCCCTGGGGGCACATTATTCCGAGCGGAGGAAAACACAGGATGAGTAAAATCATCGATCTAAGCGCGCCTCTCTATGACGGAGCGCCCGGTATGGCCATGGATCCCAAAATATCCATAAGCTGGCATTGTACCCTGGAAACCCTGGGGTATAACCTTTCACGGCTGGTTACGTCCCTTCATCAAGGGACCCACATGGACGCCCAGCGCCACTTCTACAATGACGGGGAGACCATCGACAAGCTCCCCCTGGAACACTGCGTAGTTAAGGCGGTAAGGCTGGATTTGACTAAGAAAACCCCCGATACGCCCATAACGCCGGAGGACCTTAAACCGGTAGAAAAGTATATTGACGGGGGCTGCAGCGTACTCCTCCATACCGGCTGGGATAAGAAGTTTCCCGATCCGGCGTTCTTTTCCGGCTTCCCCTATGTGTCCAAGGAACTGGCGGACTGGTTCGCCGCCAAAAAGATCACCCTGGTGGGGATGGATCTACCCACCCCCAACGGCTACGACTGGAAATACGTTCATCTTAAGATGCTGGAACAGCGTATCGTGATCGTCGAGGGCCTGGTCCGCCTTGAACAGCTTCCGCCGGATACGGTATTTACGTTCTTCTCCCTTCCCCTCAAGCTGGAAGGCCGGGACGGTTCTCCTGTCAGGGCCATTGCGATGCTGGACTAAAGATCCCCGGCGGCGGTCCTTTGGACGGGGGCCCCTTTGGACGGGTCCTGCAGGTTATGCTGGGCCTTGTTCAGATGGGCCTCCATGGCGGCGGCGGCCCGCTCCGGGTCGCCGTTCCGTATGGCCTCAAAGATCAGCAGATGATCCTCTATACTTTTCGCGGGCTGGCCGGGAATATCCAGGGTCGCCTTGCGGGACTCCGCCAATAGTTCTCCCACCAGTTCAATGATCATCGTAAAAGCCTTGTTCTGTGAAGCCCTGGCGATTTCCAGGTGGAACTGATTGTCCCCCCGTATGCCGCAGCCTCCCTCCTCAACTTCCGACTGCATGTTAAGGATCGCTCCGTATATCAGGGAAAGCTGCTGTTTGGTGGCGTTTTTCGCCGCCAGCGCCGCCATGTGTACTTCCAGGTGGAGCCGTACCTCGATTATGTCGGCGGCCAGCTTTTTGTCCTGGGCAACCATGGCGGACAGGGGCGGTAAAACATGTTCTACCGACACGGAATTGACATAATTTCCCCCTCCGGGGACCGAATAAATATACCCCATACTTTCAAGGGCCCGCAGGGCTTCCCTCAGGCTGGTCCGGCTGACCCTCATTTCTTCCGCCAGAACACGTTCCGGCGGGAAGCGCTGACCAATGGTAAGGGCCCCCGACTGTATGCGCCGGACTATCATATCCACCACTTCTTCATATATCCGCTTATGCTGCAGTTGTTCAAACATATCCGCTCCTTGACATACCCCGGAACAATTCCGGTCGGTTTATAAATAATACCAATCTTTTTATTGTAATACCAGTTTTAATTTGATATAATGGCCCATAAATCCCTATTATTGGAGGATGGATTTGAAACAGGAAAATCAGCGTTACGGCAGGGAACTCCTGCTGGATATTTATCAAACCATGAAGCAGATACGGCTCTTTGAGGAAACCGCCTTCCGGTTCTTCCAGGAAAACAAGCTGCGGGGTTCCGTGCATCTTTGCATAGGTCAGGAGGCAATCTGTTCCTCCATCATTGCCCTGCTGGACGAGAATGACTATATCACCTCCACCCACCGGGGCCACGGCCACGGCATCGCCAAGAGCCGGGATTTGAAGAGCGCCTTTTCCGAACTTATGGGCAAGGAAACCGGTTTTTGCCACGGCAGGGGCGGTTCCATGCATATCTGCGATCTGGCCAAGGGAAACCTGGGGGCCAACGCCATAGTCGGCGGCGGACTGCCCATAGCCACAGGCGGCGCCCTGGCCCAGAAGCTGCGCAAAACCGACCGGGTAACGGTCTCGTTTTTTGGCGACGGCGCCTCCAATCAGGGAACCTTTCACGAATCCCTCAACCTTGCCTCGGTGTGGAAACTCCCCTGTATCTTTGTCTGTGAAAATAACGGTTTCGGTATTTCCGTGCCGGTTAAACAATCCACCTCGGTGGCCGATATTGCCGACCGGGCCGCGGGCTATGCCATGCCCGGCTGTGTGGTGGACGGCAATGACGTAATCGCCGTTCTGGACGCCTTTTCCCCATGCCTTGCCAGGGCGAGAAAAGGGGAAGGTCCCTCTTTAATCGAGGCAAAGACCTACCGCTGGAAGGGCCACTGGACCGGGGACCCGGAGGTGTACCGTACCAGGGAGGAGGTGGAGGCGTGGATGGAAAAATGCCCCATCAAGAAGCTGAGGGCCTATCTGCTGGAGAATAAATTGGCCTCGGAAGCTGAGTTAAACGCCCTTGATCGGCGCGCCCGGGAGGAAGTGGACGGGGCCGCCCAATTTGCCCTTAACGCGCCCGAGCCCGATCCGGCCCAGGTGATGGACGGAATGTATGTGGAAGGAGCGTACCCAGGATGAGCGTAAAAACCTATGCAGGAGCCATACGGGATGTACTGGCCGAGGAGATGCGCCGGGACCCGGAGATTTTTCTTATGGGCGAGGATATCGCCGAACAGGGGGGCATATTCGGCTGTACCAAGGGACTGTTCAACGAATTCGGCGCGGAGCGGGTCAGGAACACCCCTATTTCGGAAAACACCTTTGTGGGCGCCGGGGTAGGGGCGGCCAGCGTCGGTATGCGGCCTGTGGTGGAGTTGATGTACATGGACTTTCTCTACCTTGCCATGGATCAGGTACTCAACCAGGCCGCCAAGATCCGCTACATGTTCGGCGGCAAGGTAAAGGTTCCCATGGTGATACGGGGCCAGCAGGGCATAGGCAGAGGCAACGGGGCCCAGCATTCCCAGTCGGTTGAGTCGATGATGATGAACATACCCGGGATCAAGGTGGTCTGTCCTTCCACCCCGGCGGACGCGGCGGGGCTGCTCCGTACCGCCATACGGGACGACAATCCGGTACTGTTCTTTGAACACAAGGCCCTCTATTCCACCAAGGGTGAGGTGCCCGATGACTCGGAATGGGCCCTTCCCTTCGGCAAGGCCGAAGTCGTCCGGGAAGGAAAGGACGTAACCATCGTGGCGAATTTCCTCTACCGGGGAAAATCCATAGAGGCGGCGGAGCTTCTCGCGAAGGAAGGTATCTCCGTGGAACTCATCGATCCCCGCACCCTCTCCCCCCTGGACATCGGCACTATCGTCAATTCGGTAAAAAAGACGGGCCGGCTGGTTACGGTCCACGAGGCCCACAAAAATATGGGCTGGGGTACGGAGATTGCCGCCCAGGTTACCGAAAAGGCCTTTGCCTACCTTGACGCTCCCCCCGAACGGGTGGGTTCCAAGATGTGCTCCCTGCCCTTCAATCTGGGCCTTGAAAACGCCGTGGTTCCCCAGATAACGGATATTACCGGGGCGGTGAAAAAAACGCTGCATATCACGGCAAACGCCTAAGGGGTACGGTATGGCTGAACGTATCATAATGCCCAAACAGGGTCTTCAAATGACCGAAGGGACCATAGTGGAATGGCATGCCTCGGAGGGGGATCCCGTTGTTGAGGGAAAACCCCTCTTTACCATCGAAACCGACAAGGTAACCATAACCATCGACGCCCTTGTTTCCGGGTCCCTGCTTAAAATTGTGGCCGGCCCCGGCGTAACCGTGCCGATTACCGGCCTTATCGGTGTGGTGGGAAACCCCGGGGAGGATATTTCCGCCCTGCTCGCCGAAGAAGGCGCCGTGCCGCCGGCCGCGCCGGTTCCCGCTCCGCCGGATTCCGCCGGAGCGCTTGCCGGAAGCTCCACCGGGGCGCCTGCCGGAATTTCCGCCGGAAGCTCCTCCCCCGCCGCCGGGGGGCGTATCCTTATTTCGCCCAGGGCGAAGATGCGGGCCGAAGAGGAGGGCATAGACTGGCGGAGCCTCCGGGGTACCGGAGCGGAGGGTATGATCGTTGAGCGGGACCTGCTTAGCGCTCCCGAAAAGGCCGCGCCGGGCGAAACAAAACCCGCGCCGGGTGAAGCTAAAATTACGCCTTTGGCGGCCAAGATCGCCGCCCTGGGGGGAATCAGCCTTGAGGGAGCGGCGGGTACCGGCGTCAGGGGCAAGATTACCCGGGACGATGTAGAACGCCTGCGCGGCGCCGCGGCGGCGGCCCGTACTCAGCGGAAGATCCTACCCATGCGGGGTATGAGGAAGATCATCGCCGAGCGGATGAAGCGGAGTCAGAACGAAAACGCCCAAACCACCCACCGTATCGCCGTGCGCATGGACGAGGCGGTCCGTCTCCGCGCCGCCCTGGAAAAAACGGTGAGTTACAACGATCTTATCGCCATGGCGGCGGTCAGGGCCCTGGGGGACTTCCCCGAAGTAAACGCCGAACTTATCCCGGAGGGAATATGGCGGAAGGATTTTGTGAACCTTGGGGTCGCGGTAGCCCTGGAGGACGGGCTCATCGTACCGGTGGTAAAGGACGCGGATCTGCTCCCCTTACGAAAACTCTCCGCCGCAATCAGGGAACTGGCGGAGAAGGCCAGAGGGGGCGCTCTCCAGCCGGAAGATTATTCGGGGGGCAGCTTTACCATTTCCAACCTGGGAATGTTCGGCCTTGATGAATTTACCGCCATCATCAATCCCCCCGAAGCGGGGATACTCGCCGTGGGCAAAATAGAGGACACCCCCGTGGCGGTGAAAAAGGACGGCGGAACCCAGGGGGTGGAAATTCATCCTGTAATGAAGCTTACCTTAAGCTACGATCACCGTGTGGTGGACGGGGCGCCGGCGGCCCGGTTCCTTGCCCGTATCAGGGAGTATCTGGAAAATCCCTATAAGTTGTTGTAGAAGGGCGCGGACAGCGGGCTTTCCGTAAACGGAGGAATCATGTTTAGTTTGGAAGGAAAAACAGCGGTCATCACCGGCGCGGCGGGTGGCATAGGGGCGGCGTGCGCTCAAATGTACGCCCGGCACAGGATCGGCGCCATGGTTTTAACCGATGTACGGAAGGAGAACCTTGAGGAAAGGGCCGCCCAAATAACGGCGGAAACGGGGGTGCGGATCATAAGCCTTGCCGCGGATCTTCGCAAAGAACAGGAGGACAGGGCCCTTATCGCCGAGGCGGCGGAAAAACTCGGGCGGCTGGACATACTGCTTAACTGCGCCGGGGTTTCCCGCAGGGGAAACCTCTACGACGTCAGCGAAGAACAGTGGGATTTTACCTTTGACATCAACGTAAAGGGACTCTTTTTTATCTGCCGCGAGGCGTTCCGGGTCATGGAAAAACAGGGCGGGGGGTGCATTATTAACCTCGCGTCCCAGGCCGCCCGGAGCGGCGGCATTCTGGTTACCCCGGATTATCCCTCGTCAAAGGCGGCGGTGCTTACCCTGAGCAAGAGCCTCGCCAAAGCCGGGGCGGCCAAACAGATACGGGTAAACACCGTCGCCCCGGGGCTTATCGCCACGGAGATGACCGCCGGCTACGGCTACGATCCGGCCACGGTCCCCCTGGGCCGCATCGGCGCCGGGGAGGACGTGGCCGGGGCGGCCCTGTTCCTTGCCAGCGCTTACGCTTCGTATATTACCGGGGCCTGCATAGACGTGAACGGCGGAATCGCGATGATCTAGCGGGCCGAAGGATCCGGGAATTAACCACTGACCACAGGGACAAAAACCAAGAATTAACCGCGAAAATCACTAAAAACCACGAAAAGAAAAGTTTGCAATCTTTATCTTTGGGCCTCTTTTTTAGTACCCTTCGTGTCTTTAGCGGTCATATTCTCAAGAATATGGGCCGTATTCTCAAGACTGCGGGGTATACGCGGTATACCCGCCGCCAATGAAGGAGGTAGAGAACTATGAGATCGGGAACGAAGCGGCTGCCGTCTACAGCTTATGGCAGCAAAGCCCCTCTACGTCGTGGGCCGCTTCCATGATCATCTCACTCACCGTGGGATGGGGGTGTACGGTATCAGCCAGTTCCTCAATTGTCGCTTCCGCTCTCATGGCCGCGGCGATTTCCCCTATCATGTCCGTTGCCCTGGGGGCAACGATGTGGGCCCCCAGAATTTCTCCGGTTTCCCCGTGGGTGATGATCTTAACAAAACCTTCGCTTGCGTTCATGATCAGAGACCTTCCGTTGGCGGCGGCGGGGAAATTTCCGGTTTTATAGGGTATCCCCGATTCCTTAACCTGGGTTTCGGTCAAACCGACGCAGGCGATCTCCGGATTGGTATACACGCAGGCGGGGATGACGCCGTACCGGATCTTTGCCGCGCCGCCCCTTCCCGCCCCGCCCTCTCCGGCGATGTTAGCCGCCGCGACAAGGCCCTGGGCGCTTGCCCCGTGGGCAAGCTGGACTTTGCCGGTAATATCCCCTATGGCGTAAATTCCGGGAACAGTAGTACGGAGCCCCTCGTCCACGGTGATATAGCCCCGTTCCAGGACGGCCCCGGATGCCTGGAGGCCCAGGGATTTGGTTGAGGGCCTTCTCCCCACGGCCATGATGACAATTTCCCCGGAGGCTTCTTTCCGCCCCCCCCCTTCTTCGTAAACGCAGAGCCCCTTCCCGGAGAGATCCCCTATCTCCAGCAGTTTCGCGCCGCGGTGAATTTCCACGCCCCGTTTTTTTAATATGCCGGTCATGGTTTCACAAACCGAATTATCCATGCCGTTGAGTATGTTAGGAAGCATTTCGATGATCGTAACTTTTTTCCCGAAGGAAGAAAAAAGGGCGGCGAACTCAACGCCGATTACCCCGCCGCCTATGATCACCGCCGATTCGGGGAGGCTTTTAAGGGAGAGTACCCCGTCGGAATTAAACACCACGGGAAGATCCGCGCCGGGCACGGGTATGGAAGCGGGCTCCGAACCGGCGGCGATAACAATGTTACGGGCGGTAATGCGGTCCCCCCCGGCCCCTATGGTTTGGGGGCCTAAAAAAACCGCGGTTTCCCGGACCAGGGTGATCTGCCGCCCCCGTATGAGGCCCTCTATGCCCCGGCGGAGTTTTTCGGTTATTCTGTCTTTTCTTGCCGCCAGAGCGTCATAGTCCACCCCGAGCCCATCGAGATTTTCAGCCCCCTTGAAAAGGAGCCCCAGTTCCCTGCCGTGATTTTTTATTTCATCGTAGAGTTCGGCGGTATGAAGCAAAGTCTTGGTGGGGATACAGCCCCGGTTAAGGCAGGTTCCCCCCAATTCCCGGTTTTCTACGAGGACGGTCTTTTTTCCCAATTGGGCGCAGCGCAGGGCGCAGACATACCCGCCGGGGCCCCCTCCGATAATCGCAGCGTCGCAGCGCAGGTCCCCCATGACTTACTCCTTAAGTTACAGTTTTAAGCCCCTCAGAATCTCCACAATGTGGCCGGTACTTTCGGCGATATGGACCCCCGCGGCGCTGAGGGCTTTTTCCTTGTTTTCCGCGCCGCCCTCCCCGCCTGAGCCCACGATGGCCCCGGCGTGTCCCATGTTTTTCCCCTTGGGGGCGTTCTTTCCGGCGATAAGGGCCACCACAGGTTTTGTTACATGGCCCTTAATGTACTCCGCGGCGATTTCTTCTTCACTGCCCCCGATTTCCCCGATAAGGACCACGGCCTTGGTTTCGCCGTCGGCCTGGAAATCGGGGAGCAGATCCACAAAGGCCGATCCCGGTATCATATCGCCCCCTATGCCTATGCAGGTTGATTGCCCTATGCCGCGGGCGGTCATCATCATTACCGTCTCATAACAGTTGGTGGCGCTCCTGGACATGATCCCCACCGGACCGGGGGTATAGTACCTGTGGGCCATGAAGCCGGCCTTGCATTTTCCCGGCGAAATGATCCCGAAGGAATTGGGACCGAAGAGGCGCAGCCCCCTCTGCCGGGCGGCGTAATAACACTTCATCATTTCATGGACCGGGGTATGCTCCGATATGGTCATGATGACGGGGATTCCCGCGTCAATCGCCTCGTAAACCCCGGCGGGGGTAAACTTTGCCGGCACAAAAAGCACCGTGGCGTTGCAGCGGGTTTTTTCCGCCGCCTCCCGCACGGTGTTGAACACCGGTACCGCTGTTTTTTTTCCCTTTACGTCAAAAAAAACTTCCTGTCCGCCCTTGCCGGGGGTTACCCCTCCCACCACCTTGGTGCCGTATTCCAGCATGGTCCGGGTATGAAAACTTCCCTCCCGGCCGGTGATCCCCTGGACAAGGAGGCGGGTATTTTCATCAATTATGATACTCATAGATTGCCTCCACTGAATTGGGAATACCTTCGGCCACGGTAATGGGAAGCCCCGAAGACGCCACAAGCTCCGCCGCCCTTTCCTTGTTGGTCCCCTCCATGCGGAGTATAAGGCGTTTTCCGGCGGCCCCGGCTTTTTTCATGGCCATGCAGGCCCCTCCGGCGACTTCGTCGCAGCGGGTAATGCCGCCGAAGACGCAGATAAACACCGTGTCGATCCGGGGCCGGCTCAGCATGATCCGCACCGCCTCGGCGATGCGGTCCGAGGTGGCGCCGCCCCCCAGATCAAGGGCCGCGTGGACCTTCATCCCCCTTTGAGAGATAAGATCGATGCAGCTCATCAGCATCCCCGATCCGTTGGACATGACTCCGATGTTCCCCGTTTCCTCAATGGGGATAAAGAGGAAGTTAACCCTGCGGGCCTCGACAACCTGGGGGTCTTCCTGAAGTTTGTCCCGGCAAGCGGCGATGTCCGGCAGAAAGGGAAGGGCGTTGTCGTCTATTTCCACCTTGCCGTCCAGGGCGCAGAGCAGGCCCTGTTCGTCCACAGCCAGGGGATTTATTTCCACCAGCATGGCGTAATAATCGAAAAACAGGCGGTAAAGCTTTTCCGCCGTTTCTTTAAGCTGCGCCCGGTACTGCCTGTCCGCCCCGGTCTTGTCCATGACGTAGGAGATGTAATAGTCCTGTATGCCCCGCAGGGGATCAAGGGGAACCTTGGCGATTCCTTCGGGATTGGTCCCGGCGGTTTCCTCAATGTCCATACCCCCCCGGGGGGAAAAGATCAGCAGGGGAGCTTTGGAATAACGGTCCAGCATAATCGAAAGGTACCATTCGGATTTGATTTCCTTTTTTTCAAGCGCCAGTACTTCATTGACCTTGAACCCCCGTATATCCATGCCGAGCATGGCCCTGCAGAGTTTTGCCGCTTCGGCGGGGCTTTCGGCGAATTTTACCCCCCCGGCCTTTCCCCTGCCCCCTGTCTGAACCTGGGCCTTAATGACCACGGGAAAACGCAGGGCCCCGGCGTTTATCCTTTCTTCCGTTCCCTCCGGGGAATCGATGACGACGCCCCTTTGGATGGGGACGGAGTATTTGTCAAACAGGGCCTTGGCCTGGTATTCCAGAAGTTTCATCCGAAGATTTCCTCATCGGCGGGCTGGCTCCAATGGGGCTTAACATAGGCAATGCGGGACTTGTTGAATAAATGGTAATACGCAAGGTTTTCGCTTATGGAATTATTGCCCCAGCTGCCGCAGCCCAGGGTTGTGGTGGGGGACAGGGAATTCTGAAAAGCGCCGCCGTTCATGGAAGTACAGATCTGGTTTACCAGGACACGGGAGACAGGCAGGGTAAGCCCGGCGTACTCGATATGTTCCCTGGTATTGGACTGGACATCCACCGAATGGCCCGCTCCTTCATAGAGGAGGTTCGCATGGGCAATCGCCACGGCCTCTTCCCAGCTGTTGTACTCATAGGCGGTCATGACGGGGCACATTTTTTCCCGTGAAAGGTGATCCTCCTTCCCGTATTTTTCAGGTTTCAGGATAACCAGTTTGGCCCCCCCGGGGATTTCCACCCCCGCGAGTTTCGCGACGGCGGCTATGGGCCGGCCCACCGAATCCTTGTTGATCTGCCCGTTGGGAAAGAGGGTTTTCCTGAATTTGTCCACCACGGCGGGCTCGTCAAAGTAGGCGGCCCCGTTCTTTACAAAGGCGTCTATCACCTTTTGGTAGTTTTTTTTGCCGGCGATGATCGTCTGGGTCCCTGAACAGATGATCCCGTTATCGAAAATACGGCTCTGTATCATCTTTTTCGCCGTTTCCTCGATATCCACGTCATCGTCTATCAGGCCCTGGACATTGCCGGGCCCCACGCCGAAACTCGGTTTGCCCGACGAATAGGCGGACTTGACCATGGCCGCCCCGCCGGTGGCGATAACCACATCCACGGCCTTCATCAGCTCATTACTCAGTTCAATGGTGGGTTCCTCAATTACCAGGAACGTATCTTTGGGGACCCCCATTTTGTCGAATTCGGCGTAGTACAGTTCCGCGAGCCGGGCGGCGCATTTTTTACTGCGGGGATGGGGGGCGATAATGATGGAATTGCCCCCCTTGATCGCGAACATGGCGTTGCACAGGGGGGTAACGATGGGGTTGGTACAGGGAGTCGCCGCTCCTATGACGCCCATGGGTTTTGCCACCAGGGCGATACCGGCATCTTCGTCGTATTCAAGGATACCCACGGACTTTTTACCCTTTAAGCCGTACCAGAGCAGACGGGCCTTGCCCTTATTTTTGAGGATCTTATCCTCATAGACCCCCATACGGCTCTCCTCGGCGGCCAGCTTTGCCAGGGGTTCGGCGTTATCGTAGACCACCTTGGCAAGCATTCGAACAACGGCGTCAATTTTTTCCTGGGAGTACCCGGCGATGATACGCTGGGCGGCCCGTGATCTTTCAACAAGTTCCGGTATTTGCATGGTTTTCTCCTAAAATTGGTACTACCATCATACTAATCTACCCTTTTTTACCCTGTCAACGGGTATGCGGCGGACGGATACTTTCACGGCGGGAGATAAGCCTGTGGTTATTTATCGTGTCCGGAAATGTCCGGAAAGAAGGCGAAGTCCGGCCCTAGAGCCTGTCCAGGAAAGCGCTTACAAGGGCCCCGATACGGATCAAGACCTCCGTTTCGGGGCCGGTAAAACGGTTCAGGCTGGGACTGTCCAAATCCAGCACCCCGAATACGGCGCCGTTCTTAAAAAGGGGTATGACCATCTCCGAGGCGGAGGCGGAATCGCAGGCAATGTGCCCCGGAAAGGCATGAACATCGGGAACGATCAGCGGCTTCGCGTCCCGCGCCGCCCTGCCGCAAACTCCCCTCCCCTCGCCGATACGGGCGCAGGCAGGAGACCCCTGAAAAGGGCCCAGAACCAGTTCTTTGCCTTTCAGAATATAAAAACCCGCCCAGTTAAGATCATCAAAATACAATTTGACGGCGGCGGAAACATTGGCCAAAGCGGCAATAAGGTCCTCCTCCCCGGCAAGGAGGGCTTCTACGGCGGCGGCGGCGGAACCCGCTTTTAGTTCCCCCGCCTCTTGTAAGCTCAGAGGCTGCCCTGCTTTCCGCCGTTGGCGATTACCGCCTGCGCGCCGGCCAGCCGGGCCAGGGGCACCCGGAAGGGGGAGCAGGATACATAGCTTAGGCCCGAACGGTAACAGAAGTCTATCGTCTGCGGGTCCCCGCCGTGTTCGCCGCATATACCCACCTTAAGGCCGGGGTTAACCTTACGGCCTTCGGCGGCGGCATGCTGAATGAGGAAGCCCACGCCCTCTTCGTCGATGGACTTAAAGGGGTCCACATCCAGAACGTTCTTTTCCAGATATACCGGAAGGAAGGACGCCACATCGTCCCGGCTGAAGGCAAAGGTCATCTGGGTAAGGTCGTTGGTCCCGAAACTGAAGAAATCCGCGTACTTCGCCACATGGCCCGCCCTGATGGCGGCCCGGGGCACTTCAATCATCGTGCCGATCTTTATATTAAGCTTGACCCCGGCCTTGTCAAAGACCCGTTTGATAACCCTCTCCGCGTTGGGCCGCAGGAGTTTGAGTTCCCGGGCGGTTACCACAATGGGGATCATGATCTCCGGGTCCACGGGGATCTTCTTCTTTATGCAGTCCGCTGCGGCCAGGGCAATGGCTTCGACCTGCATATCGTAAATTTCCGGGTAGGTTACCGCGAGACGGCAGCCCCGGTGGCCCAGCATGGGGTTCGCCTCATGGAGGCTGTCGAGCTTGGGCTGCAGTACCGCGGGCTTTACCTTAAGATAGGCGGCCAATTCTGCGGTTTCTTCTTTGGTATGGGGAATAAATTCATGGAGGGGCGGGTCCAGGAGCCTGATGGTAACGGGCCGGCCTTCCATGGCTTTGAAGATCCCGAAGAAGTCCTTCTTCTGGAGGGGCAGTATTTTTTTAAGGGCCGCCTTCCGCTCTTCCACGGTATCGGCCACGATCATCGCCCTAAAGTGGATGAGCTTTTCCTTTTCAAAGAACATATGTTCGGTACGGCAGAGGCCCACCCCCTGGGCGCCGAATTCAAAGGCCCGCTTGGCGTCTTCGGGCTGATCGGCGTTGGTCCGCACGTCAAAACCCTTGAGGGGATTTTTGTTTCCGTCCGCGGAAACCCGCACCGATTCGGCGCGGATTTCATCGCACCAGCTTAAAAAGGTACTCATGTCTTTGGAGATCTTCGGGGTTACCAGGGACAGCGCCCCGTCGTAGACATCTCCGGTGGAACCGTCAATGGTGATCCAGTCCCCCTCTTTGAAGGTTTTCGCGCCCACCACAACCTTCTTTCCCTGAACGGAAACGCCCTTGGCGCCGGCAACGCAGGGGGTTCCCATGCCCCGGGCCACCACCGCCGCGTGGCTCGTCATGCCGCCGGTGGAGGTAAGAATCCCCTGGGAAACCACCATACCCCCGATATCCTCGGGGCTGGTATCCTTACGGACAAGGAGCACCTTTTCACCCTTACCATGCCATTCTTCGGCTTCCTTGGCGGAAAATACAATACGCCCAGCGGCGGCCCCCGGAGATGCGTTGAGCCCCCTGGTAAGGGACTTCGCCCCCTTAAGGGCCTTCGGGTCGATCATGGGATGGAGCAGCTGATCCAGATGGGAAGGGCTTACCCGCATCACCGCTTCTTCTTTGGAGATAAGTTTTTCCCCCGCCATGTCCACGGCGCACTTTACCGCCGCGGCCCCGGCCCGCTTGCCGTTCCGGGTCTGGAGGAGGAAGAGTTCCCCCTGCTGGACGGTGAATTCCAGGTCCTGCATATCCTTAAAGTGATTTTCCAGCTTGTTCTTGATCCCCACAAGCTGATCGTAAACCCGTTTATTCCGTTTGGCCAGGGTGGCGATCTTTTCCGGCGTCCTTATTCCGGCCACCACGTCCTCACCCTGGGCGTTCATCAGGTATTCGCCGTAGAATTCGTTCTTTCCCGTGGAGGGATCCCGGCTAAAGCAGACCCCCGTTCCTGAATCGTCCCCGAAGTTGCCGAAAACCATGGACTGAATATTCACCGCCGTACCCCTGATACCCCGGATCTCGTTAAGCCGGCGGTAGGTAATGGCCCGCTCGTTCATCCAGGAACCGAAAACGGCGTTCACCGCCCCCCAAAGCTGATCCAGGGGATCCTGGGGGAAGTCCCTTCCGGTGTGCTTTTGTACGAGTTTTTTATAATCCCCCACGAGGCGTTCCAGGTCCCTTTCATCCAGGGCGGTATCAAGCTCCACCTTCTTTGCCTTTTTAATCGCCGCGATGGCCCCCTCAAAGGCCGCGTGGGGAACTTCCATCACCACGTCGCCGTACATCTGGATAAAACGGCGGTACGCGTCCCAGGCAAAGCGGGGATTCCCCGTTTTGTTCGCGAGGCCCTGGACGGATCTATCGTTCATGCCCAGGTTGAGGATCGTGTCCATCATGCCGGGCATGGAAACAGGAGCGCCGGACCGCACCGAGACCAGCAGGGGATCGCCGGGATCGCCCAGCTTCTTTTCCATTACCTTTTCAAGACGGGCCAGGGTGGCAAGCACCTCTTCCTCAAGCCCGGCGGGATATTTTTTATTGTTTTCATAAAAGGCCGCGCAGACGTCGGTGGAAATGGTAAAGCCCGGCGGAACGGGAATGCCCAGGTTGGTCATCTCCGCGAGGTTCGCCCCCTTACCGCCCAGGACGTCTTTCATTTTTGCGTCCCCCTCCGCTTTTCCTTCACCGAAAAAATAGACGTATTTCTCATTAGCCATTAAAGTCCTCCGTGATACCTTCCACTGTAAATCAAAAGGACGAAAAAAGAAAGGCCCCGGAGTATAAGGAGGTTCAGCCTAAAAGTATCTTGTCGTTGCTAAACTCTTGTTTTTTTATATCTTTGAAACGCTCGACAATGCCGGCGGTGGTAAGTTTTGATTTTTCCTCACTGCCTACATCAAGGATGATCTCCCCGCCGTCCATCATGAGCAGCCGGTTCCCCGTGGCCAGGGCATGACTCATATTGTGGGTGATCATCATCACCGTCAAACCGTACTCCGAGGCGAAACGCAGGGTAAGCTTCATCACCAGCTCGGCGTTCCGGGGATCCAGGGCGGCGGTATGTTCGTCCAGCAGGAGCAGGGCCGGGCGGCTCATCACCGTCATAAGCAGGGTCAGGGCCTGACGCTGGCCCCCTGAAAAAAGTTCCACATTGTCCTCGAGGCGGTTTTCCAGCCCCATCCCCAGGCTGGCAAGGTGTTCCCTGAAGTATTCCCTCATTTTCCGGTTAAGGCTGATCTTAAGGCCCCGGTATCCCTTTTGGTGGCTGATCATAAGATTGTCCGCCAAGGTCATACGGCCCGCGGTTCCCAGCAGGGGGTTCTGAAAGATACGGCCTATGTAACGGGCACGCCTGTATTCCGCCTCCCGGGTAATATCCCGCTCCGCGGTACTGACCCTGCCCCCCGCGGCGGGACCCTTGATAAAGATACGCCCCGAATGCAGCGGAAAGGTTCCCGCCACGGCGTTATACAGGGTGGTTTTTCCGGCGCCGTTGGAACCGATGATCGTGATAAAATCCCCGGCGTTTACCGTGAGGCTTACTTCCCTGAGGGCCTCGTTTTCGTCCGCCGTACCCGGACCGAAAACCACCGATACCCTGTCCAGCCTGATCACCGGCTCCTCCCCCTCCCCCGCTTGCGCCGGGAGGCAAAGAAACGGCTCTTGGAAAGGACGATGCAGAAGATGATGAGAAGCCCCGTGATCAGCTTGAAATCGTTGGGGGTCATGTTGATATGATACCCGTAATCCCGGGCCAGGAACATCAGGGCCCGGTAGATCACCGAACCGGCAAGGACCCGCAGGGTCATAAGGCCTATGTGGTTGGAACGGATGATCAGCTCCCCCAGCATCAGGGACGCCAGGCCCGACACGATAATCCCCGTCCCGAGGCTCACGTCGGAGAAACCCTGGTACATCGCCGTCAGAGCCCCGGCGGTGGCTACCAGCCCGTTGGAAAGGCAGATCCCCGATATTTTAATGATGTCCGGGTTCATACCCTGGGAGATCACCAGCTGGGGATTCGCCCCCAGGGCGCCCATGGTAAGGCCGTAGTCGGTATGAAAAAAAAGGTCAAGGACAAGCTTAACCAAAAAGGCGAAGGCCAGGCAGTAGAGGGCCACCCCCATCTGGCCGTCCCCAGGGCCGCCGGGAGACAGGGCGCTGAAAGCGCCGGCCAGGCGTACAAACAGGGTGTCCGCCCCCAGGAGGGAAATATTCGCCCGGTTGGACATGATCCTCAAGTTTACCGAATAAAGCATGGTCATAGTGAGTATCCCCGACAGAAGGTCGGGCACCTTGAGCCTCGTGTGGATCAGGGCCGTTACCAGCCCCGCGGCGCAGCCCCCGGCAAAGGCCAGGACCATGCACAGCGGGCCGGGAAAGCCCTTCATCAGGAACACCACCATCACCGCGGAACCCAGGGGGAAGGATCCGTCCACGGTCATGTCGGCAAAACTCAGCACCCGGAAGGTGATAAACACCCCCAGCACCATGATCCCGTAGATGAATCCCTCAATAAGAATGCCCGCTATCATAGCTTCCCCCGCCCCGCCGCTCTAAGCTACCTCCTGGTGAGCTTTTTATTCTGATAGATCATATTGGCCTGCTCCAGGTATTTGGGGGAGATCGTGATCCTGCAGTTCTTCGCGGCGTCAAGGTCAAAGAGCAGGTCCGATTCGGAAGGATCGGTGAGGAATTTTACCGGAATATCCGCGGGCTTCCGCTTTCCCTCGAGGATGTCGGCGACGATTTCCCCCGTGGCAAACCCCGCCTTGTAGTAATCAAAGCCCGAGGCGATCACGCAGCCCCCGTTCAGGGCCCCGGTAACATCACCGGAAAAGATGGGCTTCTTGGCGGCGGCGAACACCTGGATCAGCGCGGGAAGGGCCGAGTAGACCGTGTTGTCCGTGGTCAGGTAAATCCCGTCCACCCGCCTTACGATGGACTGGGCGGCCTGGCGCAGCTCCGCCGAGGTGTTGATCGACTGGGCCACCAGGGTGATGCCGTACTTTTTACAGCCCTCCTCAACCAGGGCCTTGGCGGAAATGGAGTTGGCCTCGGAACTGGTGTAAATATACCCCAGAGTTTTGATCCCCGCGATCTCCTTAAACAGCCCTATGTGATCCACCGTGGGAATCGCGTCGGACAGGCCCGTTACGTTCCCCTGCCCCCGGGAAAGGGAGCTCACCAGCTTCGCCCCCACCGGATCGGTAACGGCGGAAAAGATCACCGGCACGTCCCTTATCGTATTGGCCAGGGCCACGGCCATGGGGGTGGCGATTCCCACCGCCACGGCGACCCTGTCGCGCCTGAACTTGTTGGCGATCTGGGCCGCGGTGTTCACGTCCCCGTTGGCGTTCTGCAGGTCGAAGGAAGCGTTGATGCCCCTTGCCTTGATCGCGTCCTGGATACCCTTTTCACAGGCGTCCAGCGCCTCGTGCTGGACTATCTTGGCAATCCCGATTTTAACCTGGGCCCCCAGGGAACCCAGGGCCGAAAGGCAGATCAACGCCGCTATCAGCTTTTTCATAATTTCCTCCTCTTTTTGAAGAAAGCTTCTTGTTTCTCTTAAGAAAAACAAAATGAGAATA
>JAISRD010000194.1 GCA_031273835.1 Treponema sp.
ACCCGCAATTCCGGCGAAATGGTTGTTGATCTGCGGCCGGTTTCGGCAAAATCCGGCGGTTCGGGGAGCTCCGAAAACTTCCCCCCCGAAATACCCCGGGGGCAGGAGAGTTTCGAAACTATGCTGGCCAGGGAACTGGGGGGGGAACTTTCCCAGGATATTGTAAAACAGGCGGCCATCGTACTGAGAAACGGAGACAGCGGTACGATCAGGCTTTCCCTTAAGCCCGAAACCCTGGGGAACGTTAAGATACGCCTCGAAATGGCCGACAACAAGATAGCGGGGCATATCATTGTGGAAAGCGATGAAGCCCTCAGGGCGTTTGAGCGGGAAATTCACACCCTGGAACAGGCTTTTGAGGATTCCGGCTTTGAACAGGCCAATCTGGAATTGGCCATGGATTTCCGGAACCGGGAGGATCGGCAATGGAGGGACGAAGCGGGACCCTTCTTCTCCGAGCGTTTTGCCGGGTCTCTTTACGACGGGGAAAGCGCCGGCCTGGAAGCGGAGGGCCGCTATGGTTCAGCGCTGGGAATTTCCGCGATCAACATGCTTGCATAGGAGAAGGTAAATGGCAGAAATCGGCAGGATGAGTCCCCCGGAAAGGGATGAATTGGACAGACAGGTAAAACAGTACAATCTGGAAAACTTTATTAAAGATAAGGAGAACGGAAGAATGCCCCGGCAGGCCCTGGGCAAAAATGATTTTCTTGAACTTATGATGAAGCAGCTTGCCCACCAGGACCCCCTGGCGCCCATGGAAGACAAGGAATTTATCGCCCAGATGGCTCAGTTTTCCAGCCTGGAACAGATGACCGCCATGTCGGAAAATTTTTCCCGGCTTTCATCTGATTTTGCCCGGGTGGCGGACCTTATCTCCAACGCCGAGGCCGCCTCCGCGCTGGGTAAGCCGGTGGAGCTCGTCAACGGGGAAAATACCGTTCAGGGCATAGTGAAGGCGGTAACCAGGGGCGCCGAACCCCAGGTTTTAGTAAACGGTTACTACTACGACTGGGAGCAGGTAACCAGGGTTTTTGAGGAATAAGGAGGAATACCGTTATGATGCGATCTTTATACGCCGGCGTTTCGGGGCTTCAGAACCACCAAACCAGAATGGATGTGGTGGGGAATAATATTGCCAACGTCAATACCACAGGCTTTAAGAAGGGCCGTGTTAATTTTCAGGATATGCTCTACCAGCAGTTAGCCGGAGCGGCAAGGCCCACCGAGGATTTGGGGGGCATTAACCCCAAGGAAGTCGGCCTTGGGATGTCCGTCGCTTCCATTGACACCATACACCTTCAGGGTTCACTGCAGACCACCGGGGTCCAAACCGACCTGGCCCTCATGGGTACCGGTTTCTTTGTGTTAAAATCCGGGGAAAACAGCTTTTATACACGGGCGGGAAATTTCGGCCTGGATAACCAGGGAACCCTGGTGAATCCCGCCAACGGCATGAGGGTTCAGGGTTGGATGGCCCAGGATCTGGACGGGACGCCGTTCCTCGATGTTTCCCGCGATCTGGAGGATCTTATAATCCCCGTGGGTTCCAAGGACCCCGCCAGGGCTACCACCAATGTAAACTTTGCCTGTAACCTGGATAAGCGTATACCCCAGATACCGGAAGAAAATCCCACTCCGCAGCAGATCCGCGAAGGGACCTGGCGGTCCGCCATCAATGTTTACGATTCATTCGGGGATGTCCATATATTACAAGTGGAATTTACCCGGGTTCCCGGTACGAACAACAGCTGGAACGCCGCGGTAACGGTGGACCCCGCAAGCGATCCGCCCACCAACGCGGCCATAGGGCTGGGGGAAGAAGCCCCCGCCGCGGGGGGACCCGCGGTGTTTACCGTGAATTTCGGTAATGACGGACTTTTGCTTTCCGCAGCGGACGGCGAGGGAAATGAATCGGGCGGCGAGGGGGAGATCGTCATGAACGTGGCCTTTGACGTGCTTAACTCCACCGCCGGTGATGACGGCGCCCCGGTAAGACAGGTCTTTTCCCTCAACCTGGGTGAAGTCGGGGGGGCTGCCCGGGCAATTACCCAGTATGCCCAGGAGAGTTCCACCAAAGCGGTAGAACAGGACGGCTATACCATGGGGTATCTTGACAACTTCAAGATAGACCAGAACGGTATTATCACCGGGGTATTCTCCAACGGAACCAACCGGACCCTGGGCCAGGTGGCGCTGGCAAGTTTTGCCAACCAGGGGGGTCTTGAAAAGGCCGGGGAAAATACCTTTGTGCAGTCCACCAATTCGGGGCTTGCCAATATAGGCCCCGCCCGGGTGGCCGGCAAGGGGAAGATTATCGCCGGAACCCTGGAAATGTCCAACGTCGATCTGGCCGATCAGTTTGTAGATATGATCGTTACCCAGCGGGGTTTTCAGGCCAATTCCCGGACCATACAAACGGCCGACCAGCTTTTACAGGAACTTTTGACCCTGAAACGGTAATTTAAACCATGATACAAGTAACCCGGCTTGACGGAAAGGAGTATTACATCAACCCCCACCAAATAGAATCCATTGAGGTTCGTCCCGATACGACCCTGCTTATGCTTTCCGGTAAATATGTGGTTGTCCGTGAAAAAGTGGAAGATGTGATAGGCCGGATTGTGGAATACCGTCGGCAGATTGGGGCTTTTAAAAACGAGGAGTAGCGGATCATGGATCTATCAACCATAATCGGGTTAGCAGGCTGTTTCGCCATGATAGGCCTTGGTATCATCACCGGAGGTACCGGCCTTTTGACCTTTGTGGATATTCCTTCGGTCCTCATCGTCGTGGCGGGGTCCTGGTTTGCTCTTTTTACCTTTTCCAATATTTCCGGCGCCGTGGGTATCTTCGGTACCCTGGGACTTACCATGAAGGTTCCCTCCTACGATGAAAAGGGCATTATCACCAAACTTATGGCCATGTCCGAAAAAGCCCGCCGCGAGGGACTTTTGGCGCTGGAAGAAGAACTGGAAGACCTGGAAGATGAATTTATGAAGAAGGGTCTGCGCCTGGTGGTGGACGGTACCGATGCGGAAATAATCCGGGCCCTTATGGAAACCGAACTGAGCCAGCTCCAGGGCCGGCATGCGGACAAGATAGGCAGCGTCAATATGTGGGCGACCCTGGCGCCGGGCCTGGGAATGCTGGGTACCGTTATCGGCCTTATCGGCATGTTGAAAAATCTCGAAGACAAAAGCGCCCTGGGTCCCAATATGGCGGTAGCCCTTATCACCACCCTTTACGGGTCCATCATGGCCAACCTGTTGATGATCCCCATGGCGGGCAAGCTTAAGGCACAGGACGCCATGGAGTCCAAGGTTAAGGAAATGGAGATAGAAGGGGTCCTTTCGATACAGGCCGGGGACAATCCCCGTATTCTGGCAATGAAGCTCCTTTCCTATCTGGAACCGGGGGATCGTAAATCTGTAGAAGCGGACGTGTTAAAGGATTAGGACGTGGCGAAAAAAAAGCGGGAAGCGGACGAGGCAAAGGGCGAGTGGATCGTAACCTATTCAGACATGGTTACGCTGATGCTCTGCTTTTTTGTCGCCCTTTTTAATCCCGACGAATCGGATCCTTCCCAGTTACAGCAGATGATCTCGGCCTTTAACGCCATCGGTATGGGCGCTTCCACCGGGGGGCATACCATAGCCCCGGGAAAAAGCGCCGACCTGGGAAACACCATCATGTCCCTGCCCTCAATGGACCGGGGCAGAAATTTGGGAACCGCCCTGCGCCGGGCCATAAGCCTCTTTGAGCCGGAACTGAAATCACACAAGGTTACGATTACCCATGACGAGCGGGGCATTGTGATCAGCCTTGCCTCGGATGTTTTTTTTCCCCCCGCCAGTGCGGAAATTGACTATGAAAATTCCAGGGATATACTGCTTAGGCTGGGCGCTCTGCTTAACTCCCAGGAATTACTGGGCCGCCGTTTCCGTATCGAGGGGCATACCGACAGTTCCGATACGGACCCCCTGGTCTGGCCCTCCAACTGGGAACTCTCCGCGGCCAGGTCCATCGCGGTACTTCACTACCTGGCGGATATAGGGGTGGACGAAAACCGCTTCCAGGTGGCGGGATTTGCCGCCACCATGCCCTTAAGCAGGGATGATACCCCCGAGGGCCGGATGAATAACCGGCGGGTGGATATTATTATTTTAGATGAGGGGCATTTGTAAAATCAAGGTCTTTCAGAATAGCGGATTTTGAAAAACCTTAAGGGACTTGCATAAATGCCTACAAATATGTATAATCTAAGAGGATTTTTCTAACCTCTTTATTTAGAAAGATTCTCTGGGATTTGGGAGGTACCGGAGATGGGTGATGATGACGGACTGGATCTTGGCGGAGACGATGCAGGCGCCGGGATAGAAAGTACCGGAAAAAAATCAGGCGGCGGCATAGGCGCCCTTTTACCTAATTTACTCAAATTCGTAGCCATAGGCCTCGGCGCTCTTATTTTTATCGTCGTAGTAGTGGTAATCACCGTGAATATACTCGGCGGCAAGGGGGATTCCCAAACTTCAATTGATCCTACCCAGGAATTTATAGGGACCAGGCCCCAGTATTCAACCTTTGCCCTGATCGGGCAGATGAGTACCCGTACCAAGGACCTTAATCATACCGTCGTGGTGGACATGGTCATAGGCTACGATATGAATAACAACGCCGCCCAGACGGAACTTACCTCCCGTGTGGTGTCCCTCAGGGATTTTACGAGGAATTATTTTTCCGGTAAGTTCTATACCGATTTAAGCCCGGAAAACGAGGGTGTTTTGAAACAGGAGATACGGGAAATACTCAATACGCGGTATTTGGATACCGCCAAAGTCAGGGAGATATACTTTATAAAGCTTGATGTAATGGAAATATGATGAAAATCTTATGATTTTCATTTTAGGAGTTTCTTACGAAGCTCCAGTTTATTGATGCGGGGTTTTGGATTTAATGACGGAAGTTCTGTCGCAGGATGAAATAGATCAGTTACTCACCGCGATAAACGCCGGGGATACGGAGCCCGAGGATTTTCGTCCCGCCGCGGATACCCGGAAAATAAAGATCTATGACTTCAAACGGCCCGATAAATTCTCCAAGGAACAGATCCGCACGGTCTCGATCATGCACGAGACCTTCGCCCGTTTAACCACCACAAGCCTTTCCGCCCAGCTCCGCTCCATGGTCCACGTCCATGTGGCTTCGGTGGATCAGCTTACCTACGAGGAATTCATCCGTTCCATACCTACCCCCACAACCCTGGCGATCATCAACATGGATCCCCTCAAGGGGAATGCCATACTGGAAATTGATCCGGCGGTAACCTTCTCTATCATCGACCGCCTCTTTGGAGGCACCGGCGAGGGTACCAAATCCCAGCATGAGCTTACCGACATAGAAAGCGCCGTTATGGAGGGGATCATAGTCCGTATTTTGGGAAATATGCGGGAAGCCTGGGCCCAGGTGATAGATCTGCGCCCCCGGCTGGGGCAGATCGACACCAACCCCCAATTTGCCCAGATTGTGCCCCCCTCGGAAATGGTGGTTCTTGTAACTCTGGAAACCAAGGTGGGGGATGTGGAAGGGATGATGAACTTCTGCATACCCTATATAACCATTGAGCCCATCATAAGCAAGCTTTCCGCCCAATTTTGGTATTCCTCGGTGCGCCGGGGAACCACAACGGAAAACCTTAATGTGCTTAAGGAAAAGCTCGCAACCGTCGATGTTAATGTAGTAGCCGAAATCGGAAAAATACAGGTCCCTGTCCGGGATGTACTTTCGCTGCAGGTCGGGGACGTGGTCAGGCTGTACAATGTTCAGGTAGGGGACCCCTATGCCCTCAACATCGGCAGCAGATGTAAATTTTTGTGCCGGCCCGGTGTGATAGGCAAAAAAATGGCCGTTCAGGTGGTTAAGAAAATTGCCGAACTTGAGCAGGATGAGTTCGAGGAACTTGCGTCAGATGGGGAGGAAGTATAATGAGTGACGGCGCTCTTTCGCAGGATGAAATAGACGCCCTGTTGTCAGGTGTAGATTCTTCATCTCCCGGTTCCGCCGCCCCGGCCGCCCCCGCGGGCGGAGCTTCCGAAGAGGTCCGCCGGGCCCTCCAATCCTTTCTTTCCACCACCACAGATGCCCAGTCTTCCAACCTGTCCATGATGACAGGCCGGGATGTGGCCTTTCAGGGTCCCAATGTGGCGCCCATGACCAGGGAGGAACTGCTCCAGCAGCTTCCCGATATGGTAACCGCCGTTAAAGCGGACTTTAATTCGGGTTTTCCCGGCGAACACAGTTTCCTCTTTTCCGAAGAGACCGCAAAGGCCGTCGCGGCCCTGATGAACAAAGAAGAAAACATTGAATTGGACGACATGGCCCTTTCCGTCATAGGCGAGGCGGTGGGAACCATTGTGGGTTCCCAGATTACCTCCCTTTCCGGAAAAACGGGCAATAAATCCATAGGAAATATACCCCCCGAAGCCGCCAATGTGCCCAAAGCGGTGGCTGCCCTGCCGGGGGGGACCTTTATGTGCGCCGTTTACCAGCTTTCCCTGGGGGACGGTAAGACCCACCAGCTGTGGGAAATCTACGGCCCCTCGGCGGCGGCCGACATAGCCCAGGCCCTGACCGGTCCGGCGGCGGGGCCATCCGGGGCGTCCGCCAATATGGGGGCGATGCCCAATATGAGTGGTATGGGCATGGGCGGAATGGGTATGTCCATGGGGCCCGCCAATGTACAGTCCGTTCAATTTCCCAGTTTGATACCCCAGCCCGCCACTGCTCAGGAACAGGGAAATATAGGCCTTATTATGGACGTGTACATGGAAATGACCGTCGAATTGGGCCGGACCAGAAAGCTGATAAAAGAAATACTCGGTATGGGCGAAGGTACCATTATTGAGCTGGATAAACTTGCCGGCGAGCCCGTGGATATTCTGGTGAACCATAAACTTATAGCCAAAGGGGAAGTTGTGGTTATCGATGAAAACTTCGGCGTCCGGGTAACGGAAATTGTGTCCCCCATGGAACGTATGAACGATGGGATGGTTTGATGATCTTTAGGCCCTAAAAGCCTCTATATCAGTTTAACTTGGGAGGGGAAAACTGAGACTTTTTTATTTTTTGGCGGTATTGGCCGTCCTTATTCCCTGCAGCGCCTTTTCTCAAAGTTCCGGAGCTCCCTCCGCAGCCTCCGGAAACGCCCCCGTGGAGGGGGCCTCCGCGCCGGAACAGCCCGGCGGCCCCAGGCCTGAGGAGAGCAGCTTTGTGATAGGCGAAGAAAGCCCCGGCGGCGGGCCGGCGGGTCCCTCATCATTTTTTATAATACTCAGAATGGTGCTGGTCCTTGCCCTGGTGGCCGCCCTTATCTATCTGGTCGTATTTTTTCTCCGCCGTCTTTCAAAACCCCAGGCGGAGCAGAATCCCCATCTAAAGATACTTGCCTCCACCCATCTGGGCGGGGGCCGCTATGTCCATGTGGTGGCGGTGGGAAACAAGGCCTGGCTCATAGGCGCCGGGGAGGGGGGGGTCCGCCATATTGCCGACATTACCGACCAGGAAGCGGTGGACGCCATGGTTCTGTCCAGTTCCGAAAAAAGCGCCGAAACTTCGGGGTTTAACGCCGGGTTCCAAGCCCTGCTTCAGCGTCTTTCCGGGGGAGAAAGACCCCCAGAGGACAGGCTTGAAAATATACGCAAACGGCGGGAACGGTTTAAGAGGTTTTAGTGCTATGCATTATCCAAATGGGCAAATGAAAATTTTTTTACCGCAAAGGACACAAGGGAAAGAAGAAAAAAAGACTTCCTGCCCCTTCGTATTCTTCGTGTTTTTCGCGGTTATTTTCCTTTTCCCTCCGGCGCTTTTCGCCCAGGTTGCCCCGGACGTTACAACCCCCCAGTCCACAGCTTTTCCCGACGGGGCTAGCCCGGGAACCACGGAGCTCCCCGATCCGGAGGGCGGCATCATCCCCTTTATTGATCTAACGGTACGCAACCCGGCGAATAACCAGGAAGTGGCCTTTTCAGTCCAGCTCCTGCTGCTCCTCACCATACTATCCCTGGCGCCGAGCATTATCATACTCATGACCAGCTTCCTCCGTATTTCCATCGTCCTTGATTTTGTAAAGCGGGCCCTCTCGCTGCAGCAGGTTCCGCCGAACCAGGTGATTTTGGGGATCAGCCTTTTTTTAACCCTGTTCATCATGTGGCCCACCCTCAGCGTTATTTATGAAAACGCCTTTAGGCCCCTGGCGGACGGGAATATCGGCGTAGAAGAGGCCTACAGGGAAGCGGAGGGGCCCCTGCGCGTGTTTATGTACCGCCAAATGGAGGGGAGTCCCGATAATATCAGGCTCTTTATGGCAATGCGGGGCCTGGACCGGCCCAATACCCTGGCGGATGTTCCCACCTATGTATTGATACCGGCCTTTATTTTAAGCGAGCTCACCGTGGCGTTTAAGATTGGGATTATGTTGTTTATCCCGTTTATTGTGATCGACATGGTGGTGGCCAGCGCCCTTATGTCCATGGGGATGATCATGCTGCCGCCGGTGATGATTTCCATGCCCTTCAAACTGATCCTCTTTATTCTGGTGGACGGCTGGACTTTGTTGACGGAACAGATGATCCGTTCGTTTCTTTAAGGCGGGGAGAATATGGATATAGGCGAGGTTACGTCCCTTTTAAGGGAAGCGATTATGCAGGTCCTCCTGCTTGCGGCGCCCCTGCTGCTTACCGCCCTGGTGGTGGGCCTGGTGGTGGCCATACTGCAGGCGACAACCTCCATACAGGAACAGACCCTGACCTTTGTACCCAAGCTTATCGCCATACTCCTCATACTGGGCTTTCTGGGGGGATGGATGTTTACGTCCCTGGGGGATTATACGGTAAGGTTATTCCGTATGATACCGGAAGTGGTACGGTAGCCCAAAAAGACAAGGAGGCTTGCGTAAAGATTGATAAATGAGATGCTCGCCGGCGCGCCGCTTTTTCTGCTTTTGGCGGTACGGGCGCTGGCCATGATAGAGACAGCCCCCCTGCTTTCCTCCGACTCCAATCCCCAGGTGGCGCGGATTGCCCTGGCGGGTTTTACCGCCTATGCGGCCTTTCCCGGCGCGCAGGCCATAGACACCGCCGCCCTGCTGGGGGGTGATCCCGGCGGGGTCATGGTCTCCCTGAATTTTCTCGGGCTCCTCGCCGGGGAGGCCCTTATCGGCATCATCATGGGCTTCTTTATGCTGATCATCTTTTCCACCTTTTCAACGGCGGGTCAGTTTTTTTCACTGCAGATGGGTTTCGGCGCATCCGAAACCTTCGATCCCCTGTCGCAGATAGAAAATCCCCTGATGGGCCAATTCCTTAACCTCGCGGCCATGCTGGTGTTCCTTACGATAAACGGCTTTACCACCCTGTTCCATACCGGCTTTTGGCGCTCCGTCCAGTCGATCAACGTAAGCGCCCTGGCAAACGGCAGGGAGGCCGTGGCGGGTATGCTTGTGGCGGGTCTTGCCCGGCTCTTCCTTGACGCCATGATTATCTCCCTGCCTATATTGGGGACCCTGTTCCTCACCTCCCTCACCACAGGGCTTATCTCCAAGGCGGCCCCCCAGGTCAACATACTTACCGAAGGTTTCCCCATTTCGATCACCGTGGCCTTTATGCTTATCCTTGCGACCATGCCCATGATGATCGAAGCTTTCAGCAGGGTGATTAATTCCGGCTTTGACATGATACAATCTTTGTACCTCCAAATAGGCAGCCGGATTTTGGGGGGCGCATGATATACATGGACCTCCAGTGGTTTGCCGCCGAGGACGAGGGCCGTACCGAAGAGCCCTCGGAGTACAAGCTCCGCAAAGCCAGGGAAGAGGGCCGGGTCGCCAAAAGCCAGGAATTGATAAGCGCCCTGGTGTTGCTTTTTCCCGCCCTGTGCATCCTGTTCCTCGCCCCCTCTATACTCCGTACCTGCGTGGAACTGCTCCGTTTTTATTTTCTCCGTATCACCGAACTTGATCCGGTACGGGATCGTCTTGCGGCGGCGGCTTTTTTCCGTTACTTTGTGCGCCTTGCCCTGCCCATTACCATATCGGCCATGGCGGCGGCGATCTTTTCCAATGTGATACAGACGGGACTGTTCTTTACCGCCAAACCCCTGGCGCCGGACTTTTCAAAGATCGTTCCCCGTTTCGGCCGTTATTTTCAAAAGACCCTTTTTTCCATGGAGGGGCTTTTTAATTTCGCAAAGTCCATCGCCAAGATGGCGATCATAGGGGCCACGGCCTTCTTCCTTATTCGTTCCGAGATACGGGAGCTGACAAATCTCCAGACCGCCGGATTGTGGCTCGGTTTAACCACCGTGGCGGGCATCGCGGTACGGATGCTGATCATATCGTCCCTGTTAATGCTGCTGCTCTCCATTCCCGATATGTTTTTCCAGCGCTGGCAGTTCCGGGAGTCCCTTAAAATGACCCGGCAGGAAGTAAAGGAAGAACGGAAGATGTACGAAGGGGACCCCCATATCAGGGCCCGCATACGGCAGCGCATGCGGGAATTTATGACCCGGAATATGGCGGTTAACGTGGCCAAGGCCGACGTGGTGGTTACCAACCCGACCCACTTTGCCGTGGCCCTGGAATACGACCGGGATACCATGAGGGCCCCCATGCTTACCGCCAAGGGGGCCGACGAGCTTGCCTTTAGGATACGGAGTATCGCCGCGGAAAACGAAGTTCCCATCGTGGAAAACAAGCCCCTGGCCCGGGTACTCTATGCGGAAGTGGATGTGGGCCGTACCGTACCGGAAAACTATTGGGAAGCGCTGGCCCTGATCCTGGCCCAGGTGCAGCGCCTTAATGAAGAGCGCCGCCGTTCCGAAGGAATGCGGGCGTGATGAAAGGAGGAGCTTGCCATGGCTGACGCAAGAGCGGCGCCGAAAAATCTGTCCTCCAAAGGAATCCCGGGTCTCTTTGGGAACCGCAGCGATATGGCCATCGCCGTGGCGGTGGTGGCGGTGGTGGTTATGCTGGTCATTCCCCTCCCCACGGTGCTGCTGGATACCCTGATGGCGGCGAACCTGATCCTCTCGCTGCTCATACTGCTCATCGTGCTGTACACGAGGAAGGCGACGGATTTTTCTTCCTTCCCTACGGTGCTCCTGGTGACCACGGTCTTCGGCCTGTCGCTGAACGTTTCTTCCACCCGCCTTATTTTAACCCGGGGCGCCGCCTTTGACGGAAGGATGGTGCGGGCCTTTTCTTCGTTTGTCGTCGGTTCCGGCGGGACCGAGGGCCTGGTGGTGGGTTTTGTGATCTTCATCGTGATCATCGCTGTCCAGGCAATGGTGATCACCAAGGGGGCCACCCGTATCGCCGAAGTGGCCGCCCGCTTTACCCTGGACGCCCTGCCGGGCAAACAGATGGCCATCGAGGCGGAGTACAATTCCGGGGCTATCACCGAGGAAGAGTCCATTGCCCGGAAAAACGATCACCAGCGGGAGGTTGATTTTTACGGCGCCATGGACGGTTCCAGTAAATTTATCTCCGGCAATGTTAAGGTGGGGATACTTATCACCGCGGTAAACATACTGGGGGGCATCATCATCGGCACGGTCCTTCACGGCGAAGGCCTTTCCGCCGCCGTGGGTACCTATATTTCCTTTTCCATTGGGGACGGTCTTTTGTCCCAGTTTCCGGCCCTGCTGGTATCCACCGCCACGGGTATCATCGTAACCCGCTCGGTCTCCGAGGGAACCTTTGGGGAGGATGTTTCAAAGCAGTTTTCCCGGGACGCCCGTATCTACTGGATTGGGGCCTTCGTTCTTCTGGGCTTTTCCTTCCTCCCCGGTTTTCCCTGGTATGTGCTTATCCCCATGGCCCTGCTGCTGGGAATTTTCGCCTTCCGGCTGGGGCGTACCCGTAAACGAGAATTTGAGGAAACGGTAAGCAGGACCGCCGAATCCGCCAAACCCAGGGAAGATTCGGCAAAGATGTCCCCCGTGGTGCCCCTGGACCCCCTGTCGGTGGAATTGGGCTACGGCCTTATACCCCTGGTGGACCGGGACAAGGGGGCGGAACTGCTCCAGCGGGTCCAGCGGATCAGGCGGGAAACCGCCCTGGACCTGGGCTTTGTGGTACCGCCTATCAGAATTATCGACGATATGCGGCTTGAGCCCTCTGAGTACTGCCTTAAGATCAAGGGGATCGAGGTAGGCAGAGGCAAGATACGCATGGGCTGCTATCTCTGCGTTAATTCCGGCGGGGTGGTAAATGAGATTCCCGGCGAAAAAACCAGGGACCCCGCCTTTGGGGTGCCCGCAACATGGGTAAGCGAAGATAAAAGGGATGAGGCGGAACGGCTGGGCTATACCGTGGTGGACCCCCCCTCAATCATCGCTACCCATCTTAACGAGATCATCAAGCGCCACGCCGCGGAGATCCTGGGCCGTCAGGAAATGCAGGGTATCCTCAGCGCCCTTAAGGATGATTATCCCGCGGTGGTGGAAGAAGCCCAGAAACACCTTTCCCTGGGGGAAATACAGAAGGTTGTACAGAATCTCCTGCGGGAGCAGGTGTCGATCAGAAATATGACCGCCATCCTTGAGGCGGCGGCGGATTACGCCCCGGTTATCCGGGAAGTACAGTTCCTTACCGAAAAGGCCCGCCAGGCCCTGGCCCGGCAGCTTTGCCTCCAGTACGCCGATGACGACAAGGTACTGCGGGTTTTAACCATAGAGCCGGGGCTGGAACAGAAAATCATAGACTCCCGGGTGGACACCACCTCCGGGGCCGTCTCCGCCCTGGACCCGCCGGTACAGAGCGGATGGATCAAGGCCCTTTCCAGGGCCGCCGCCGCGGTACAGGAACAGGGCTGGCGGCCGCTTATACTCTGCTCGGAGGCGGCCCGTTTCCTGGTAAAGTCCTCCACGAACCGGGAACTGCCGGAACTGACGGTACTCTCGGTACCCGAAATAATAAACGACATCACCGTTGAAGCGGTGGGCGAAATAAAAATAGAAAGTACTGTATAAGGAGCAGGCATGGCGTATTTTACGGAACAGGCCCGGACCCCTACCGAGTGTTATCAGAAAATAAGAACCAAGTACGGGGACCGGGCCAAGGTACTTCAACAGAGGACCGTACTTAAAGGAGGACTGTTCGGCATAGGGGGCCACGAAGAGGTGGAGATGACCGGAACCTGCGGACAGGAGATCTTTGCCCCCCAGCCGGAAATCCGGCCCCGGCCGCAGGTTCAGCCCCGTTCCTTTGACCTGGAACAGATAAAGCAGGAGATCCTCGCCGCGGCGGGGAAAACGTCCGCAGCCCAGGGAAAGGGCGATCCCGCCCTGCAGGCCCTCGTGAAGGAGGTGCAGGGCCTAAGCAAAAAACTTGAAGATCGGATAATTGAACCCGCCGAAAGGGCGGATCATCCCGCCCTGAAAAAACTTGAGGAAGATATGGGGCTTAACGATTTTTCCCCCTCTTTTACAAAGAAGATACTGGACCGGACACGGGGAGAATTTTCCCTGGATGAACTGGGCGATTATGAAAAGGTCCAGGCCAGGGCCGCCGAATGGATAGGCGAATGTATCACGCTGTACCAGGAACCGGAGATCCCCGACGCCAAAACG
>JAISRD010000036.1 GCA_031273835.1 Treponema sp.
GGGTCAACGGCCTTGTCGGTGGTGATATGGACAAAGCGTTTAACCCCCCGGGCCCTGGCGGCGTCCGCCAGGTTCTTGGTACCGAAGAGGTTGTTTTCAAGGGCCGCCACGGGGTTTTCTTCCATCATGGGCACATGCTTGTAGGCCGCGGTATGAAAGATCACGTCCGCCTTAAGGCGGCCCAATATGTAGTGCATATAATCCCTGTCTTTAAGATCCCCGATGAGCGGCACGATGGTGGCCTTTTCCCCCACCCCCTCTTCCTGGAGCAGCCTGAGTTCCCGGTCTATGAGGTAGATCGAATTTTCCCCGTGGCCGAAGAGGTAGAGCCGGGAAGCCCCCCCCGAAAGGAGCTGGCGGCACAGTTCGCTCCCTATGGAACCCCCGGCGCCGGTGATCAGCACCCGCTTGCCCCGCAGATAGGCGAGGCTTTCCTTGAGGTTCACCGCCACGGGGGTGCGGCCCAGGAGGTCCTGGGGATCGATGGAACGGGTTTGTATGAGGTGGGCGTCCCCCTCGATGATCTGGGAGATGCCGGGCAGTATGCGTATGCGCTGGAACCCCGCGGATTTGAGTATCCCGTAGAGCTCCGAAAGGAATTCCCTGGAGGCCCCGGGGATGGCGATGATCGCCTCGTCGGCGGGGTTCATACGGAGCAGCCTGGCCACGTCCCTGATAGGGCCCAAAACGGGGACCCTCCCGATTTTCCTGCCGATCTTTGCCGGATCGTCGTCCAGGAAGGCCGCCACCCTGCCGAAAACGGCCTTTTTGCCTATCTCTCCCGCCAGGGTCCGGCCCGCGAAACCGGCGCCGATGATGTAGAGCTGCTGGGTCCCGCCGTCGTTCATCTGAAGGTCGGGACGGCGCCCGGGGCCGGACGCGTCCGGCGGGGCTTCAAAAGCCTTCTTTTCCAAGATTCCCCCTGCCGCTGTTTTTTTAGGACTCATAATACCGGATTGGGAGAGGCGGCGGGCACTATCACTTCAAAGCCCAGATCAATCAAGAATGAATCTTCGTAAAGGTCGAGTTTTACCTTGGCCCTCCCTTTTCTTTTATCGACCTTTATGATATTCCCCTCAAGGCCGGAAAGGGGGCCGTCGACCACCACAATACGGGAGTTTTCGCCGAAATAAACCCTGGAAATTCCCGCCAGGGGGCCGGTTTTGGTGATAAAGTGCAGCACCGTTTCCAGGTCCCGGCCCCCCAGGGGCTTGATGTTCTGGTTGGATCTGAGGAAGCGGAAAAAACCGTCGGTCCGGCGGAAAAGCCAGTGGTACCGGTAAACGCTGTCTTCCTCGTCTATCTCGACGAAAATATAACCGGGAAAGACCGCCGGGGTGGTCTGAATCATCTTTCCCCGCCTGCGTACCGCCAGTTTCCGTTTCGGAAAGTAGATCCGTACCGTACAGCCGGGATGGAGGGCCCTGAAGAGCCTGATGTACTTTTCCTCCCCCCTGGTTTTGACCTGTACCGCGTAATACTTCATCGGCGTCGATTCTACCACGGGGAAGATTTTTTTTCACGCCCTTTGTTTCTAAGTTCCTTCCCCGATAATGCCGATATGAAAAATGGAGGAATACCATGAAAAGATGGTTATCTGCGCTGTTCCTGGGGGGGCTGGTTTTGGGTTCCCTTCCCGCGGCGACTATTTCTTTTTTAGTCATTGAAACGGGGCTCCCGGCGGACAGCGCCCGGCCTGAATCCTCATCCCTCTGGGAAAGCGGCATGATGGACTCTTTTTTTGACGCGGGACACATCGTTTCCAACGCTCCGGTATTGAGGGTGGAGCATCCGCCCCGGGACCCGGAGGCGAAATTCCCCCGTGAGGCCTCCCGCGAACTGGACGAGGCCCGGCTTGGGGGGGCCGATTTTTTTGTGGTGATTTTTCTGAATTATCGTAACAACCCCCTGGGAAAACCCGGTGAAATACAGGTC
Organism: Treponema sp.; assembly: GCA_031273835.1. Classification (GTDB taxonomy): domain Bacteria; phylum Spirochaetota; class Spirochaetia; order Treponematales; family Breznakiellaceae; genus JAISRD01. The sequence goes on from JAISRD010000036.1 coordinate 1,936, forward strand.
AGGATCTTCAGGGTTTCAAACGGACAGCTTTTATACGAGACAGCCTGCGGGGAGTATACCGGCGACAAGATCGAGGAAGAATTCCAGCGTATAAAAAAGAACGCCGGAAAGATACTGCCCTATTTGAAGGAGAAAGAATAGTTTATGAAACAAAACGGCTTTGTCCTGGGAGTACTGTTCCTGGGGATCTTAACTTTGGGCGCCTCCGTTTGGGAAGGGGCCGCCGCGGTTTCTTCCGGCGGGGACATTCCCGATTCGGGGCTCTACGCGGCCACCAATTCCTTTCCCCGGAATACGGTGGTTGACGTGATCAATCTGGAGACGGGAAAGACCGTGCGGGTCATCGTGGTGGCCGGACTGGATTCTCCCGGACTGCTTGCCGTTGTTTCAAGGGAGGCGGCGGAGGCCCTGGGCCTGCAGAACCGTTCCATAGGCCGGATCAGGATGATCCGGCCCCCCGACCCCGCCGGTTCCGCCCGGTTTTACGACGACCGCAGGCGCAGCGGGGACCCCGATTATGATCCCCAGGCGGCGCTTGGTAAGGTGTACCGTGAACCTGAAACGGAGGGGCCCGGCGAAACGGATTCCGCGGAGCTATCCGGCGGGGACGATACGGACAAATACCAATACTTTGAGGAAGATTACGGAGAAGGGGGAATCGCCGACACCGGAGAAGGCGTCCCGGAGGAGGGTCCTTCCGTGGAAGAAGCCCCCGCCGTGGCGGAAACGCCGCCAATCGCGGAGGCCCCCGGGGAAACGCCCTCCGTTACGGAAAGCGCCGGTAAACCCGCGGAGGAAAGGGCTCCTGTTGCCGGGGCCGGGGAGGAATACCTCCCCCCCGAATCGGCCTGGCTCGAACCCGGCGGCGAATCCGCAAAGACTGATCCGGCCCCGCAGGGACCGGAAACAGCGCAGGCGGACCCCGCTTACGATTATACCTATTCCCTGGTTCCCGCCGACGAAAGGCCCCCGTCCTCTGATCTTGAGCCCGACGGGGCGTACTTTATCGATCCCATCCCTTCCTATGGCGAAACGGAAAAAGAGGAGCGGGGATCTAAGGGTACGGCGGAAAATGTCCCGAAACCTCCAAGTCCGTCCCTTTTCAGCGTACCCACGGTGGACCGCCTTGAGGCGGGTAAGTACTACCTTCAAATCGGGGCTTACCATAAAACCGAATCGGTGAAGGCGGAAATTGCCAAAATGGAAAAGAGCTATCCCCTGGCAATTCAGTATGCGGGGACTTCCGAGAACCCCCTTTACCGTGTTCTTGTGGGGCCCTTAAACCAGGGCGAATCCGGGGCGCTGCTCCGTAACTTCAAAACCCTGGGGTATAAAGACGCCTTTATCCGAAGGGGAAACTGATTTAGCCGCGGGCCTAAGGTCCGCCATTCCGGGCGCTGTGATTCCCTGTCGCCGGTAACGGGCGCTGCCGCTCCCTATCGCCCGTGGCAGTGCTTGTATTTTTTCCCGCTGCCGCAGGGACAGGGATCGTTGCGGCCCACCTTG
>JAISRD010000060.1 GCA_031273835.1 Treponema sp.
GGGCGCCTGGCCGCGGCGGAGGCGGGGCGGGGCCTATCCGCCTGGGGGGCTGTGTCCGCCGAAGGGCCCTATGTAAATATAACGGCGGACCGGGGAAGGGCCGCCCGGGCCATGCTCGCCGAGGCCCTTGACGAAACAAGAGAGCCCGGCAGGCCGGGGACCCTTGAGGGTTCCCGGATCATGGTCGAATTTTCAAGCCCCAATACCAACAAGCCTCTCCATCTGGGACATCTCCGCAACGACATACTGGGGGAAAGCGTTTCCCGCATACTCGCCGCCTGCGGGGCGGCCCTCCGCAAGGTCTGTATCATCAACGACAGGGGCATCCATATCTGCAAATCCATGCTGGCCTACCGGGAACTGGGACAGGGAAAGACCCCCGAATCGGAGGGGGTAAAGAGCGATCACTTTGTGGGGAACTGGTATGTGGCCTACAACGACATGGTCAAAACCGATAAAGAAGCCGAGGGCCGGGCCCGGGAAATGCTCCGTAAATGGGAGGCCGGGGATCCCGAAACGGTGGAACTGTGGAAGCTCATGAACGGCTGGACCGTGGAGGGGATGAAGGCCACCTATGAACGTACCGGCGTTTCCTTTGATCAGTACTATTTTGAAAGCCAAACCTACCTCAGGGGCAGGGAAGAGATACTCAAGGGCCTTGAACGGGGGATTTTTTACCGGGCCGAAGACGGGTCCGTCTGGGTGGATCTGGAGGCGGAAAAGCTCGATAAAAAGGTACTGCTCCGCAAAGACGGGACCTCGCTGTACATCACCCAGGACATAGGTACGGCCATATTCCGTCATGAGGACTGGCCCTTTGACGGGCTTATCTTCGTGGTGGGCTCGGAACAGCAATACCACTTTAAGGTACTCTTTACCGTGCTGGATAAGCTGGGCTTCGGCTGGGCGAAGAAACTCTACCACCTTTCCTACGGCATGGTGAACCTTCCCGAGGGAAAAATGAAGAGCAGGGAAGGGACCGTGGTGGACGCCGACGATCTTATCGACAGTCTCCGGGATATGGCCCTTGAGGAAATCCGGGAAAAGGACAGGGAGGAGGCCGTGGGCGATCCCCTCCTGACGGCGGAAAAGGTCGCCCTGGGGGCCCTTCATTATTATCTGCTCTCGGTTTCCCCCTCCAAGGACATGCTCTTTGACCCCGGGGAATCCCTGTCTTTCAACGGTAATACCGGCCCTTATCTGCAATACATGGGCGCCCGGATTTCCGCCCTGCTCCGCAGAGCCGGCCCTCTTAAGTCCGGAAGCGGCGCGCCGGGCACCTCCGGCGGGGAGGGGCCGGGTCCTTCCGGCGGGGAAGGGGCGGCGGGGCCGGATACCTCGCCGCTGACAAGCGATCCCGAGTGGGAACTGCTCAAGATACTCTCGGGTTACGGGGAAGCGGTGGCCGCGGCCGCGGCGGAAAAGGACCCTTCCCTTATCGGCGCTTATCTCTACAATCTGTCAAAGGCCTTTAGCCGTTTTTACCACGACTGCCCGGTGCTCACCGCGGAAACACCGGAACTTCTTTCGGAACGGCTCGCCCTTTGCCGGGCCGTGCTCCGGGTGCTCTCCGACGCGATGAACCTTATCTGCATACCCTTTCTGGAAACCATGTAGGCCCAGGACGGGGGCGGGCAAGCCTTTTCCCCCCTTGGGTTCCGCTGTTATAATCCCCTGGTGAAACGGATCGCCATACATGCCGAAGATCTCTCCTTCACCTATCCCGGCGCCTCAAAGCCGGCGCTCCGGGGACTCAGCTTTGACATATACGAGGGGGAGCATACGGCCCTGCTGGGGGCCAACGGTTCGGGAAAGTCCACCCTGCTTAAGTGCCTCAACGGCCTCCTGCGCCCCCCCTCAGGCAGGATAAGCGTCTACGGTTTGGATCCCGGCGATGAATCGGCCCTTGAAGGGATACGCCGCCTGCTGGGTACGGTACTGCAGAATCCTGACGATCAGATCATCAGTTCCGTGGTAGAGGAGGACGTTGCCTTCGGCCCGGAGAATCTGGGGCTGAGGGGGGAGGAGCTCCGTTTGAGGGTTGACAAAGTTCTTGACCTCTGCGATCTGGGGGCCCTCCGGCAGAGGCCGGTCCGGTTTTTGTCCGGCGGGGAGCGGCAGCGCCTTGCCCTTGCCGGGGCCCTGGCCCTCGATACCGGGGGGATCATCCTCGACGAGGCGGTATCCATGCTGGACCCGGCGGGGAGGGAGGCCTTTCTGAAACTTCTGGAACGCCTTAACGGGGAGGGGAAGACGATCATCCAGATAACCCATTCCCTGGAAGAGGCCCTGCGCTGTAAGCGCTGCCTGGTACTCAGCGGAGGGGTCCTGGTTTTTGACGGCCCCCCCTGGGATCTGATGGAACGGGAGGAACTTGAGGAATGGGGCTTTAGCCTCCCCGAATCAATCAGGGCCTTAAGGCTCCTTTTCGCCTCCCCCGCGGCGGCGGGGGATTTCCGGGTCCGCTGTCTTGACCCGGAGGAAACGGCGGAGGAGATCAGCCGGCTTAAGGGGCTGCCGGAATTCAGGGAAAAAGCGGCGCGGTTTACCGGACCCCCCCCGGCGCGGACGCCGACCCCCTTACGTGAAACCCCTCCGCCCTCCGCCCAGGTTCCGCAAACCCTCCGTTTCGAGGCCGCCTCCCATAATTACCTTGAGGGAACGGGCCTTGCCGTTCCCGCCATGGAAAACGTGGACCTTGAGATCCCCTCCGGCGCGGGGCTGACGGTGGCCCTTATAGGGCGCAGCGGTTCGGGGAAATCCACGGTATTGAAGCATATCAACGCCCTGCTCCTCCCCGGTTCGGGACGGGTGATCGTACTCGGTGAGGATACCCTGGACCGGAGGGTGAATCTGCCGGCCCTGCGGAGCAGGGTTTCCCTTTCGGTCCAGAACCCCGAAAGCGCCCTCTTTGAAACCTATACCGCCGACGA
>JAISRD010000083.1 GCA_031273835.1 Treponema sp.
GTCATAGATTTTTCCGAATTCAAAAACAGGATAAACAGCGGGGAGATAAAGCGGGTTGAGCTGAGCGAATCCTATTTTACCGGCTATACCACCGAAAAAAAGAGCCCCCCCCTTCCCCGGACTTTTCTGCCCTTCTTCCAGCCTCCGGCCGGCGGAAGGCCCCCCTTTCCCGGTTTTGGCAGGACGCCTGAAGTTTCCCCCGAGGTTTCGGGGGAAACTTCAGGGCGAAGTTCCGGGGATAGTTCCCCCGGCGCTTCGGAACCGCGGGTCCAGGCCCCCGTGTACAGGACCGTACCCATCAACGACGACGAATTCATCAAACTGATGGACGCAAAGGGAATCGCCTACTACGCGGTATCCCAGCAGGGAAGCGCCATACTGAACCTCATACTCAGCTGGGTGCTGCCCATCGTGATCCTTGTGGTGGTCTGGCGTTTCGTGATGAAGCGCATGGGCATGGGGAGCAACGTACTTTCCGTGGGACAGAACAAGGCGGTGATAGTCGCCGAAGGGGACATCGCCACCCGTTTTAAGGACGTGGCCGGCGTGGACGAGGCCAAGGAAGAACTGGTGGAAGTGGTTGATTTCCTTAAAAGCCCCGGCAAGTACACCTCCATCGGGGGCAAGATCCCCAAGGGCGTACTCCTGGTGGGCCCCCCCGGAACGGGAAAGACCCTGCTCGCCCGGGCCGTTGCCGGCGAGGCCGGGGTTCCCTTCTTTAGAATGAGCGGCGCCGATTTTGTGGAGATGTTTGTCGGCGTCGGGGCCGCCCGGGTACGGGACCTCTTCAAGCAGGCCCGGGCCAAGGCTCCCTGCATCATCTTTATCGACGAACTTGACGCCATCGGGAAGAGCCGCATCAACAACATAGCCGGGGGCAACGACGAGCGGGAGCAGACCCTGAACCAGCTCCTGGTGGAAATGGACGGCTTCGATGCCACCTCGGGGCTTATCCTCCTGGCCGCCACCAACCGGCCCGACGTGCTTGATCCCGCCCTGCTCCGGCCCGGCCGCTTTGACCGCCAGGTTCTGGTGGACAGGCCCGACCTCCTGGGCCGGGAGGCGATACTGCGTATCCACGCAAAGGCGGTAAAGCTCGGCCCCGCCGTGGACCTGGCGGCGGTTGCCAGAAGTACCTCCGGCTTTGTGGGGGCGGATCTGGCCAACATCGTCAACGAGGCGGCCCTCCTGGCCGTCCGGGGGGGAAGGAAAACCGTGGAACAGCAGGATTTTTTCGAGGCCATCGAAAAAACCGTGGCGGGGCTGCAGAAAAAAAGCAAGGTCATGTCCGACGCGGTACGCAGGGTCATCGCCATCCACGAAGCGGGCCACGCCCTGGCGGCGGCCTTTACCCCCTCTTCCGATCCGGTCCAGAAGATCTCGATCATACCCAGGGGTTTCGGCGCCCTGGGCTATACCCTCCAGATGCCCGTGGAGGACCGCTATATCGTTACCGAAGAAGAACTTCTGGGAAAAATAGACGTACTCCTCGGGGGCCGCGCCGCGGAGGACCTGGTTTTCGGGCAGATTTCAACCGGAGCGGCCAATGATCTTACCAAGGTTACCGACATAGCCCGGAAGATGATCACCGACTACGGCATGTCGGAGCGCTTTAAGAACACCGCCCTGACCCAGCGCGGCGCCGGCATGCTGGGAGACCGCCCGGCCGATCCCTTCCTCCACCGGGAATATTCGGAGGCCACCCAGCAGTACATCGACGAAGAAGTGGCCCGGATTACCGAAGACCGCTACCGGAAAACCAAGGAGCTGCTCGGCGACAAGCGGGAACTCCTTGACCGGATCACCGTCCTGCTTCTGGAAAAGGAAACCCTGGACGAAAAGGAATTCAACGAGATCGTGAAGGGGAGCGCTTAAGCTTCCACCATAAATAACCATAGAAAAACCACCAAACACACGAAAGACACTAAAAAACACTAAAAAAAGGTCCATACCCGCTTTTTCTATTGAAAGAGTTCTTTCAACGACTGAAAGACTTCTTGCAATGGTTGAAAGAGTTCTTTCGATGATTAAAAGAACTCTTTCGACGACTGAAAGAGTTCAAAACAAGCTTTTTTGTGGTTAAATATTTCTTCTTGTCCGTGGGGGCCGTGGTGTGGCGGAGGATTGGATACCCGGCGCAGGGAAAAAAAGCGGGGGGCTTTCGAACAACGTTCTACCGGCCCTCCGCTATCTGGCTATCTTTTTTGAATGGCCCTCCCGCCTCTCAAGCGCCGTTTGAATCTACCAGCAGAACCACCGCTTCCCCGTTGTGCCACCGCTGGGCTATATCCGCCGGGCTCTCGGATTCGATGTTTCTGATCCGCTTGTCCGCCCCCAATTCTAAAAGCAGGCGGATCAATTCGGGGTCTCCCTTCTGGGCGGCATAGTGAAGTATGGTGTTCCCCGAACTGTCCCGGGAATTGAGGGCCCGGCCGGAAAAGACCGCCCTCACGGCCCCGCTTCCCCCGCCCAGGGCGGCTTCCGCGGCGGTCTTGCCGTCCTCGGCCCGGAAAAATACGTCGGAACCGGAGTCGGCCAGGACCCTGGCGTTCTCAAGGGAGGCCGGATTTCCGCTTGTGGACCCCAGGTCCAGGGCAAAGCGCAGGGGGGTGCGCCCTTCCTTGTCGACCGCGGAAATTCTGCCCCCCCGGTCTATGATGGTCTTTATCATGGCCGGATCGGAGCGTTCTTTTAAGGCGATGTGGAGGGGGGAAAGCCCGTCGTCGTCGGAGGCGGTTATTCTGTCTTTGGTTAAAAGGAGTGAAACCATTTCACGGGAACCGGCCAGGGCGGCGGTAAAGGGGGTGGACCCCTGTGAATTGCGGGCGTGTATGGGGGCGCCGTTGTTAAGGAGCGGGGTTATCAGGTCCGGGCGGCGCATATCCACGGCGATATGAAGGGGGGTGTCCCCCTGGTTGTTCCGCACCGCCGGATCGGCCCCCGCGTCGATGAGTCTTTCCTCCGATTCGAGGAAACCCGCCATGACCGCTTCCATGAGGGGGGTATTGCCTTCGCCGTCCCGGATTTCTATATTCGCCCCCCTGCCGATAAGCAGGGTTTCCATGGAACTTAAGCGGAGCCTTACCGCCTCATGGAGGGGTGATTTACCGGCGAGGTTCTGGGAATTAACGCTGAGCCCCGAAGTGATAAGGGTATTCGCCGCCCGGGGGGCGTTCCACCGTACCGCGCTGTGGAGGGCGCTGTTCCCCAGAAAGTCCCTGGCGCTGAGCCGGGCCCCGGCGTCGGCCAGGGCTTGAATGGTTGGGGGCGAATCGGCCTGGGCGGCCATAAAAAGGGCCGTTTCACCGGAGGCGTTGGCCGCTTCCGTTGGTGAACCCTGGGCGGCCAGCATGGGTATATGGCGGGCCAGTTTCCACTGGGCCGCGTAGTGCAGGGTGGTGTTTCCCGATCCGTCGCTTAGGGCGGCGGTCTTTTGGCCGAACATCCACAGCCGTACCCCGCCGGGGTTGTGAAAGGCGAGATACAGGGGGCTTTCCCCCCCGGCATTGGGGGCGAAAATATCGGCGCCCCTGTCTATAAGCAGGACCCCGGAGGCTTCGTCATTTAACTGTACCGCCGTATGGAGGGCCGTATTTCCCTCTTTATTCCGGACATTAACCGGCCCGCCCCTGTCGAGGATCATTTCTATGACGGAAGGGTCCGCCCCGTTCAGCACCGCGATATGCAGCGGGGTGTTTCCGGCGGAGTCGTTTTTCAAAACCGTTTCGGCCGTTAAGAGCAGGGGGAGGCTTGGGGACTTTTCCCGCAGGGCTTTTTCAAGGGGGGTGGTTCCCCTGTTGTCGGCGGCGAAAATATCGGCCTGGTACTTGAGCAGTACGGGAATCAGTTCGAGCCGCCCGGCTTCCACCGCCTGGTACAGGGCGGTCTTGCCGTCGATGTTCCTGTTGGAAATATCGGAACGGCTCCTTGCCGGGGGTCTGGGACGTTCCAGAAGGCCCTCCAGAATTTGAGGGGGCCTGTTGAGGCTCACGGTCACCTGGAGGGGTATTTCCCCGTGTTCATCCCTTATGTTGGGGTTGGCGTTATTTGAAAGGAGCAGGGCGATCACCCCGGCGTGCCGTTCCGGGGGAACGGCAAGGTGCAGGGGGGTATTGCCCTTGGCGTCCTGGGCGTTCGCGTCGGCGCCGGCGGCGATAAGCTTCCTCATGGTTTCCAGCTGCCCCCCCCTTGCCGCTTCATGTAAAGGAGTGGAACCGGCGTTGTTTTTGATATTCACCGCCGCTTTTTTCTGGATGAGGAAATCAAGGTACCCTGTATACCCGTTCCCCGCCGTATAATGCAGCGCCGTATTACCGTCGTCCAGGCGGATATTGTAGTTGGAACTGCGGATTGGGGGGGCAAAAACCGCGAAGAGGGGATGGTCCGAACGGCCCCCGGAGAGGATAAGCTTTTCCGCCGTCGCCGCGTGTCTTACCGAATCGGTCTGCAGGAGGGCATAGTCAAGGGCCGTTTTATTTTCAAAGTCCCGCCTGTCTATCGAAGTTCCCGAGGCAAGTATACGTTCCACCGCCCCGGCGCTTCCCTCCCGGGCGGCCAGGTGCAGTATGGTTTTTCCCGAAAGGTCGGCGGCGTTGGGATTACCCGCAAGAATTGAGCTTAAGAAAGCCGGCGAACTCCGCAGAGCCCTGACCGCTATGGTTTCCGTACTGCCCGAAGCCATGGGGTGGTGAATGTCCGCCCCCCCCTCGGAGAGGATTTTCCCCACTTCGGGGTCTTCCAGTTCCGCGGATATTGACAGGGGTGTCCGGCCTTTAAGATCCTTGATTTCGGTCTTGGCCCGCTGGGCCAGCAGGAACCGGGCCAGTTCCCCGTCTTTTTTTTCCGCCGCGATATGCAGGGCGGTTCTGCCCTTTCTGTCCTGTTCATTTACGCCGGCCTCGCCGAGGAATTTATTCTTTGCTTCCTCGGTTTTTCCCCGTTCCAGCAGGGTCCAAACGGTCGATTGGCATCCCAAAGCTGAAAACAGGACTATTACCATAAGTATGGGGAAAAATTTAGATTTCATACTATGAATTGTCGGTATATTGACAGGAGGGGTTTAATTTGATAGCCTAGCGGAACAATAGAATAGTCCGCGCGGCCATGGTGGAACTGGTAGACACGCCAGCTTGAGGTGCTGGTGCCGAGAGGCATGGAAGTTCAAGTCTTCTTGGCCGCAATTCTTTACTGGATAAGGAATTAGCCTGACCGGACAACGGAAGGCATATCACGCTGAAAGCCCGAGGTACACTGCGAGGTACATTACTATCGTGTATCCGGGGAAAGGAAGTTGGTATGCGTCCGTTTCATGCCCCGTATTGTCTTTATAAAAAACAGATTAAAGCTGGGTATTTTTGGTATATCCGTTTCTGGGACGAAACAAGCCGGAAATATGACTGTATCCGATCAACTGGGATTCCCGTAAAGGGTCGCGGGGCGGGCCGCCGTGAAGCCGAGGAAGTGGCACGGGCCATGCTGCCTACTATCCGCCTTGCCTTGGAAGTACCTGAAAAAACCTTGATTCAGTACGTCGCTGAATTCTGGCTTCCTGATTCCCCCTATGCCAAGGAATGTGCTCAGGTTAAAAAGAAACCTTTATCCACCGGATATATTAAACTTCACCATGAAGATGTAAAGCGGCATATTGAACCGTTTCCAGGGTTCCGGGGCGTCATGCTTCGTGATTTAACCGCTGGTAAAATTCGGGACTGGATGACCTGGGCCGTTGAGAAAGGACTATCTGGGCGGAGAATCAATACGGTACTTCAGTCTATGCGGATCGCCGTTAGGTACGCGGTTGCCCGGGAGGAACTGGGCCGGGACCCTTTCAAAAATATTGGGGAGGTTGATGAGCAGCCGAGGGAAAAGGGGGTACTCACCCCCAGGGAGGTTTCGGCACTTATTCAAAGCCCTATGAAGGATCCCCGTACCCGGCTTGCGGTACTCCTGGGTATGCTTTGCGGTTTGCGCCGCGGGGAAGTCCGGGGCTTGCTCTGGGAAGACATAGACCCGGAGGCGGGAATGATCCACATCCAGCATAACTGGCAGGATGGGGAGGGCATGAAAGCGCCGAAATGCAAGGGCGGGGCAATGCGGGAAAACAAGCGGACGGTCCCTTTGCCGTCATCGGTTACCGCGGCCGTTGAAGCGGTCCGGCAAATATCGAGGAACCCCGCCCCGGATCATTTCGTCTTTGAAGGGATGTACCGGCCGGGGGAGCCCCTGGGCAATAATTTTTTCCGCCGGGCATTAACAACCGAATTGCTTGCAATCGGCATAAACAAAGTG
>JAISRD010000095.1 GCA_031273835.1 Treponema sp.
GCCCGCACGGAAATGGCCGATGCCTACATCGCCTGGTACAGCGCCTATGTCAACACCAGCGGCCCCCATACGCCCGTGGAAACGGAGCTCAAAAACGAGGCCCGTAAGGGCGCCGAGCACGTCATCCGGCCCTTCGTCAAGCAGTACCTGATGTTCCCCCCGGTTACCCCAGCGGACCGCAGGGCCATGGGGCTTCACGAACCCAACCCCGACCGCGTCGAGGTCCAGCCCCCCGAAACCGCGCCGGAACTGACCCCCGACACGGGCACCCGCCGCCGTATCGCCATTCACTACCGGGACGAAGGCAGCGAACACCGGGCCAAACCCGAGCACGTAACGGGCATCGAGATCCGCTGGTCGATCCTTGAAGCGCCTCCCGCCCATCTGAAGGAGCTGATCAACTCCTCCTTTGACACCAGATCCCCCCTGGTCCTGGAATTCGACGAAAGCGACCGGGGCAGCCGCGTCTATATGTCGGGCCGCTGGGAAATCCACCATGAAGGCGCGAAAGGCCCCTTCGGCGCAATCGTGGAAGCGATCATTCCGTAGGAAGAAGAAGAAAAACCGCCAGGTCGAATAGGTCGAAGAAGTTTTTGCTGTAAGTTTCTTTCTTTTTGTCCGTGCCGTCTGTGAGGTCCGTGGTTAAAAATTCTTGGGCTTTTGTCCGCGCCCCGGTAATTGACGGAAACCCGCCTTATCCTGTATAGTGATATTTCCGAAAGCGATCCCAGCGGATCCTTCGGGTAAAGCGTCCCGCGGACGCCTCACCGAAGGTTTCCTGAATTATAGAGGAGTTGTTCCTATGAAGCGGACTTATCAGCCCAGTAAGGTTAAACGTAACCGTAAATTCGGGTTTCGGGCGCGGATGAAAACCCGGGGGGGGCGGCTTGTGCTTAAGCGCCGCCGGGCCAAGGGGCGGTATAAACTGACCGTTGCCGACGAGAAAAAGCCCTATTGAGGAGCCCCGGACGGAGGGTCTGCGGTTCAGGCGGCGGGAGCATCTAAAGAGAAGGGCTGAAATAACGGTGGTTTTTAAAAAAGGCAGGGTTGCCGCCTGTCCGGGGGCCCGCTTGTTTTTTTTGGAGAACGGATTGCCCCATAACCGGGTTGTTTTTACTTTTGCCAGAAATTACGGAAACGCGGTTGAACGGAACCGGGCCCGGCGGCTCGGACGGGAAGCGTACCGGCTTTTAAGGCCCCGCCTGCGGGGGGGCTTTGACCTGGTACTGCTGGTCTATCCTTCCGAAACCGTTACTTTCGCGGCGAGGCAGAAGCAGCTTAAAACCCTGGTTTCCAAAGCCGGTCTTTACCGGCCCGCCCCGGTGTAAGGAAAATAGTGAATGATGCAAAAGATCGTCCTATGGCTGATCCGGTTCTACCGGGAAGCCCTTTCTCCCCATCTCCGTCCCGGCTGCCGTTACTATCCCAGTTGTTCCGGCTATGCCTTGGAGGCGGTTCAGAAATACGGCGCCCTAAGGGGTTCCTTTTTAGCTCTTAAACGGATACTGCGCTGCCATCCCCTGCATGAGGGCGGCTATGATCCGGTACCTTAAAATACAGGACTATCCATGGAAAAACGAACAATATTAGCCTTAGTGCTTTCAGGCCTGGTGGTATTCGGCTTTTACTTGATCCAGTACGCGCTTACCCCCAAAACCGATGGGGAAGCCCCGAATACGGAACAGACGGCCCAGGGCTCCCCGGTATCCGAATCTTCGGCAGTCCCGGTAAGCCCCGTTTCCGGTCCCCCGGAAACGGTAAACGAGGCTCCGCCTGAGCTTTCCGCCGGAGAGGAGGGAGTTTCCGGTGGAGCTTCCGTTCCCGCCGGGGCCGGACAGCCCCGGGAAGCGCCGGAAAGGGAGGAGCGGCTCACCATCGAGACCGCCCTGGTGCGGGTTGTGTTTACCAATGCCGGGGGGGACATTGTTTCTTACCGGCTTAAGGAGCACGATGAAAAGGGCGATCCGGTCGAGATGGTGCTTCCCCCGTCGCTGGACGGCGTTACCGGGGAATCCCACGCGTTTACCATAGCCTTCGGCGGATTGGACGCCAGGCCGGTACAGTCCTACTTCCGTACCGCCCGGCCTTCGCCTTACGCGGTGGAATTTTCCCAGGACTTTTCCCTGGGCGCTCCGGGGAAGGGGGAAACCTTTACCCTGACAAAGAGCTATGAATTCAAGCCCGATGAGTATATGTTTACGCTCACCGTTTCCCTGGACAGCGCCTCCAATCTGCCCCTGAGTTTTAACAACGCCGCTTATACCCTCTCCCTGGGCCCCCAGATCGGCCCCAAATTTGAAAAGCTCGATCAGCGCTACGAATACCGGCATTACTATACCTTTGTCAACGGAAAGCGGCGGCAGGAAAAGGTGGGCGAGGGAAATCCCACGGTGGTGGATTCCCGCTTTACCTGGGCCGCGGTGGCGGGCAAGTACTTCGCCGCCATTGTGGTGCCCGATACCACCCTGTATCAGCTGGCCTTTTCCGCCAGGCCGGAGCCGGGGCTGCCCGCCGTTTCCCGGCTCTCCATGATCCGCCCCGGATTAACCGCCCCCAGGGCAAAGGATCTGTACCACTTCTACCTGGGTCCGAAAAACCAGGAGAGCCTGGGTATTTACGATACGGGGGTAAACAGCTACAAGCTCAAGGACCTTCAGTTTTCAAAGGTGGCAAGTACCAGCGGCATCTTAAGCCCCCTGGAAAACCTGCTTAAATGGCTCTTGCAGATTTTCTACGGCTTTGTTCCCAACTACGGGGTGGCGATCATCCTGCTTACCCTGCTGGTCAAACTGGTCCTCTTTCCCTTAACCAAGAAGAGTTCCGAAATGAGCGTTAAGATGCAGGCCATAGCGCCCAAGATCAAGGAACTCCAGGAAAAGTACCGGGACAATCCGGCAAAGTTAAATCAGGAAATGGGCCTCCTGTACAAAAAGGAGGGCCACAATCCCATGATGGGCTGCCTGCCCCTGCTGATTCAGATGCCCATACTCTTTGCCATGTACAATCTCTTTAATACCCACTTCGATCTGCGGGGGGCGATGTTCCTCCCCGGATGGATACCGGATCTTTCACTCCCCGAATCCATACTGGATTTCGGTTTTACCGTCCCGCTTCTGGGCTGGAATAGTTTGAGGCTGCTGCCCTTTATTTACCTGGGTTCGCAGCTCCTCTACGGAGCGGCCACCAGAACGCCGGATCAGGAAGGGAACCCCTCAATGAAGATGATGCTCTACGCCATGCCTATCGTGTTTTTCTTCATTCTTTACAATGTTCCTTCCGGCCTTGTGGTATTCTGGATCATGTCCAATGTTTTCACCCTGGTCCAGCAGATTATCCTTAATAAGTACCTGGCCCAAAAGCGGGCAAAGGCGCCCGTCGAGGAGCCGAAAACGGTGATCGCCCCCCCAAGGCGCAGAAAGGGGCGCTAGTTCAAAAGTAATTTCTTTCGCGAGGAGACGCGTTATGGTATATGAATTTGAAGGCCGTTCCGAAAAAGAAGCCATCGACAGGGCTGCATCGGAATTGGGATTGGAAAAAGACGGATTTGATGTGGAGATTCTGGAGACCCATCGTTCCGGGCTGTTCAAAAAGGGCTATGTCAAAATAAAGGTTCATACGGAAGAAAGCGGCGGGAAAGTTCCCCCCGCCGAAGCTCCGCCGCCGGCCCGTCCCGCCAGGGGTCCGGTCCAGGGGAGGGTCCCGGCGCAGCACGGCGAAGAGGGCCGGGAGGGGTTTGAGCGGAACCTGATTTCCTTTGTGGAAGGCCTTATTGAACGTATGGGGTATACAGGGACCGTTTCGGTACTGTACCGGGAAGACCGCAAGCTGGGGTTAAAAATAGACTCGGAGTATTCTTCCATACTGATTGGGAAAAAGGGCAAAAACCTTGACGCCATCCAGCTTTTGGCCAATATCTATGTGGGCAGACAGGGCAGGGAGGATATGCGGATCATCCTGGACAGCGAAAATTACCGGCTCCGCCGTGAAGAATCGCTGGTCCGTCTTGCCTATACCGTGGCGGACCAGGTCCGCGAAAACCGCAATTCCGTCCTGTTGGAACCGATGAATCCCTTTGACCGCAGGCTTATCCATACCACCCTGAATGATATCGGCGATGTTGAAACTAAAAGCGAGGGAGATGGTTTGTATAAGCAGGTGCGGGTGTATTACAAAGGCTTGAGGTAAGCGAATAAAGTTCCGGCTTCGCGGGGTGTGTGATGAAATTTCCTGTTTTCATTTTGCTGTTTTCCCTGGCGGGGCCGGTTTTTTCCGTCCCCCTTTCCGCTTTGGTGGAAAGTTCCCTTGAACCGGCTCTGCTTAAGGGGGAACGCCTCAGCAGGGTTCAGGATAAAAACCTAAAACCCCAGCTTATTCCCAATGACGCTTATGTAAAAGATCTGGTGAACGGAATGATAGCCGGCCTGGGACCCAATTTTCTTGTGGAGACCCTGTCCCTTTACCGCAAGCCCGCCGGGGCCGCCGTTCCGCAATGGAGTCCGGCGGAACGGACGGCCCTGTATAACCAATCGCTGGCCCTGAGCAGTCTGGCGGGCTTAAAGTACTACTCGGAGAGCCGCAAGGAGCTGCGTACCTTTTACGAAAGTTCTTCCGTGGTTGACGGCCCCGACGCTAAAACCCCCGTGCCGGACCCCAGCTATGCCAATCCGCCGGAGGAATTAACCGTTTACGCCCGGCAGAAGGACCTTTCCTTTGGGGACAATGTCTATAAATACGATTACCATGCCCGGCAGAACGCCCTTATCTTTGTCCAGGAAAACTTAAGCGCCATGAGTTACGGGCCCATCCCAGCGGTGGGTAAAAACAAGCTCCGTTCCATGGCGGCCGTTTTTGACGCCGGGGACTACCTGCTCTTCTATGCTGTTTCCATGGCCAGGGCCGCCTCCATTCCCGGTATGAGCGGGCGGGTGGGCCGTTCTTTTATCACCAGGGCCGAGGCGGTTCTTACCTGGTTTGCGGGCCGGGCGGACAGGGCTTTCAAAATTTAACATTTTGGTACTTTTTTACTTGACAGAATTACAATCAGGTGTATCATGTAATCTAAGGTAAATGAAACCGGTTTCATTTTGCGATTGTTTGGAAGGAAGAGGTATGGCTGGAGAATTATTGCGGGCCGAGCATATCAACAAAGCTTTTTCCGGGGTCCTGGCCCTGCAGGACGTACAGTTTGATTTGAAAACCGGTGAAGTTCACGCCCTTCTGGGGGAAAACGGGGCGGGAAAATCCACTTTAATGAAGATCATTTCCGGGGTTTATACCAGGGATTCGGGGGACCTTTCCATCAAGGGGGAAAAAATAACCCACGACCTTAGCCCCCATTCCGCCCAGGCCCTGGGGATAGGTATTATCCACCAGGAACTGAACCTCTGCCCCCATTTGACGGTGGCGGAAAACATCTTCCTTAACAGGGAATTTTCCTATGCCGCAGGCGTCTTGAACAAGAAAAAACAGAACGAGGCGGCCCGGCAGTATCTGGATCAGCTGAATCTGGATATTGATCCGGCCACGCCCACCAATAAACTGCCCGTTTCCAAGCAGCAAATGGTGGAAATCTGTAAAACCTTATCGATGAACGCCGGCATTGTGATAATGGACGAGCCCACTTCGGCCTTAACGGAAAAGGAAATAGAGGATCTTTTTTCCGTTATTGCCGTGCTTAAACAAAAGGGCAAGGGTATTATCTATATTTCCCATAGGCTGGAAGAACTTTCCCGCATTGTCGACCGGGTTACCGTACTGCGGGACGGCAAGTATGTAAAGACCATGAATTTTGCCGACACCAGCCTGCCGGAAATTATCAGCCTTATGGTGGGCCGGGCCCTAACCGAAAAATTCCCCCGTATAGAAACGGCACGGGGAGAAAAGGTGCTGGAAATAAAGAACCTTTCTTCCCCCCACGGGGTCGGGGTAAAAAACGTATCCTTTGAGCTTTACAAAGGGGAGATCCTCGCCTTTGCGGGACTCATGGGCGCGGGCCGTACCGAAACGGTGCGGGCTATTTCCGGGGCCGATAAAATGAGTTCAGGCGAAATTATCCTTAACGGCAAGACGCTGGCGATCAGATCCCCCCGGGACGCCATAAACAAGGGCCTTTTCTGCGCCCCGGAGGATCGTAAGCGGGACGGCCTCTGCGTAAGGATGACCCTGGCGGAAAATATTACCCTGCCAAGCCTGGATGTTATTTCCAAATTGGGGGTTATCATCAACAAGCTGGAGGAAGAAAAGTCCGCGGCCATGGTCAACAGTCTTAAAATTAAAACTCCCGGCGTGAATCAGTATGTACGGAACCTTTCAGGCGGCAACCAGCAGAAGGTGGTGGTCGGCAAGTGGCTTATGCGGAACGCCCAGGTGGTTATCTTTGACGAACCCACCCGGGGCATAGACGTGGCTTCCAAGATCGAAATATACAATATCATCAACGATCTAAAAAAAACCGGCATCGGGGTCATGTTTGTTTCATCAGAATTGCCGGAAGTGCTGGGTATATCGGATCGTATCATCGTAATGTGCAACGGAAAAATCACCAAGGAACTCCTTACGAAGGATACGAATCAGGAAGAAATAGTACGGTACGCGACACAATACTAACAACGGGGGTTTTTGATGGCCGGTAATAATTTGATAAAGCTAAATCTTTCACGGTCCCAGCAGCAGATACTGTCGGCTCTTTTCGGACTGGTACTGTTGAGCCTGTTTTTTTCCATTTTTACGCGCTTTTTCTTAAATGTGGACAATCTGCTGACCGTGGCCCAGCAGACCACGGTTATCGCTATTATTGCCCTGGGACAAACCTATGTGCTGATCACCGGCGGCATAGACCTGGCAATCGGTTCCAATATTGCCCTGTCTGCCATGGTGGCGGCCATGATGATGACCCACGATCCCGATGTGGGGATACATCCGGATCTGCCCATGCTTATGGGCCTTATGGCAGGCCTTTTAACCGGCGTCCTGGCGGGGGCCGCCAGCGGCGCCATGATCGCCTTTGGAAAGATACCCCCCTTTATCGCTACCCTGGGTACCATGACGGTGGTACGGGGCCTGGCGCTGGTTATGACCCAGGGCTACCCGATCAGCGGCCTGCCCGATTCATTTACCGCCATGGGTACGGGGTACAATTTCGGCGCGGGGAACAGTTACGATATAAACATGGGCGGTTACTATGTGCCCGAGGGGATGCCGAAGATACCCAATATCGTGGTTATCATGCTTATCGCGGTTTTTGTTTTCGGCTTTATTTTGCAGAAAACGAAATGGGGCCGCCATGTCTACGCGGTGGGAAGTAACTTTGAGGCCGCCCGCCTTTCCGGGGTAAATACCAAAAAAACTATCATGATGGTGTACATTTTCTCCGGTTTCCTCGCCGCCCTGGCGGGCTGCCTCCTGGCGGCCCGTATTTATTCCGCCGGGCCCGCCGCCGGGGACGGCTATGAGCTGGACGCGGTTGCCTCATCGGTCATTGGCGGTACCAGTACCATGGGCGGCGAAGGGACGGCAATCGGTACCTTTATCGGGGCCTTTATCATCGGTATTTTACGCAACGGCCTGAACCTTATCGGGGTTAATCCCTTTGTACAAAAAATTGTTATCGGGCTGGTCATTGTCGCCTCCGTATTCCTTGACCGTATAAGGAACCGTGATTAGGGATTTTTGGTGTTCGTTGAACGCCTTTGTAGAACAAGTTGAGGAGAGAAGAAAATGAAAAAAAGAATTTTGTTTGCCGCAGTATGCCTTCTTGTACTGGCATCCCTGCCCGTATTCGGCCAGGTAAAGAGTGTCCTGCGTCCGGGGGACAATGTTAAGGCAATGTTTATTGCCATGGACTCCATGGATCTGCACTGGCTTAAACTTACCAGGGGAGCCCAGCAGGCGGCGGGTAAACTCAAGATTGATTTTACCAACAATGCCCCGGCGGGAAAGGTTGACGCCGCCCAGCAGATCGCCATCATGGAAGACGCCATTACCGCGAAGTATGATATCATCCTTCTGGCGCCCCTGAACGCCGACGCCCTGGTTCCCGTGGTCAACAAGGCAAAAACCGCCGGTATCAAGGTAATCCTGGTGGATTCTCCCATCGGTACAGGCGGAAACTTTGACACCTTTATTGGTACGGATAACGCCGCGGCGGCCCGCTCCGCCGCCGATACCCTGGCAAAGGCCATAGGCGGAAAGGGTAAAGTCGCCATTGTCAACGCCCAGGCCGGCGCCGGGACGACGATGATCCGCGAGAACGCCTTCAAAGAGCGCATCCAATCCGCCTATCCGGGCATCTCCATTGTGGGTACCCAATATTCCGACGGCGATAAGGCAAAGGCCCTGAACATCGCCACCGATTTTATGCGGGCCAATCCTGATCTGGCCGGTTTCTATGCCTGTAACGAAGGCTCCACCGTCGGCGTGGGCAACGCGGTAAAACAGGCCGGCAAGACCGGAAAAGTCGTGGTTGTCGGCTGGGATAAAAGCCCCGAATCCCAGGCCCTCGTCCTGGACGGTACTATTCTGGCTGTGATGGTCCAGAATCCCGCCGCCATGGGCTCCAAGGGAATCCAGGCCGGGGTGGCCCTGATCCAGGGAAAGAACGTCCCCAAAACCGATGATTCCGGCGTAACCGTGGGAACCAAGGCCAATATTGCCAAACTCTAAGCTATAAATTGCGCCGGTACCAAAACTGTTTGTTTTGGTACCGGCTCCCGCTGAGGAACCGGACCTGGAGTCCGGCTTTTTTTGCTTCATATCCTTTTTTGTATTCCTTTGCGGTCCAATACCCTTGACAGGATTTGTTTTTTTCCTTAATATCATAGTATTCCTCTAGGAATTCTATGTGAGAGGCAGTTTAGTGAACAGAAAAAAGTGGTACGAGGACCCCAGAATAGCGGAAGACAGCGTCTGCTGGAAACCCAAATCCGAGGCCTGGTTTTGGGCGGCCTTCGGCGCCGTGGTGCTGGCCCTGGCGGAGAATCTGTTTCTGCCTTCGGCGGGGAAGCTAAGCCCGAATCCCTACAGGGTACTTCTGGCGTTCTTTGCAGCGGCCCTCCTGGTCCTCTACCTCTATGCCCTCGGCAGGAGCGGGTACCGGAAAAAACTCTACCACAAGGCGCAGTTTATCTTTGCCGGAGGTATTGCCCTGACCGTCTGGGATCTCCTAACCACCAAGAGCGGCCTTCTGCCGACGCCGTATTTTCCCGGTCTCGCCGAGGTTGTTTATGTCATGTATGACGACCGTATGCTGCTGCTCCGCAGCACGGTCTATTCAATGAGGCTCTTTTTTGTGGGGATGATCACCGGTACCGTCCTGGGGCTGGCGACGGGGACCCTTATAGGCTGGTGGCGTCAGTGGGATTACTGGCTTTCCCCCGTTATCAGGGTTTCGGGGATTGTACCCGCCGTTGCGTGGCTGCCGATTGCGTTGCTGATATTTCCCAACAGTTTTATCACCGGGGTTTTTTTGATTTTTATCTCATCCTGGTTTCCCGTTTCTTCGATGATGGCGGCGGGTATTATCGCAACCCCCAAGACTTACTACGAAGCGGCGAAAACCCAGGGGGCGGACGGTAAATTTCTTCTGTTCCGGGTGGCCGTACCCAACGCCATGCCCAGCATGTTTACCGGCATTATGACGGCGACGGCCTTTTCCTTTACCACCCTGATTGTTTCCGAAATGGTGGGGGCCAAGGCGGGCCTGGGCTTTTATATCAACTGGGCCAAGGGTTGGGGCGCCTATTCCAAGGTATACGGGGCGATCATCATTATCGCCGTTGAATTCGCCCTCATACTGGCCCTTGTGGGGGTGGTGCGGAATAATGTTTTACGCTGGCAGAAGGGGATACTTAAATGAACGGGAAGCCGCCTGAAATTCTGATTGATATACGGAATGTCAACAGGATCTATCACGATACCAATTTTAATCCTGTCCAGGCCCTGAAGGATCTAAGCCTTGAGATACGGAAGGGGGAATTTATCACCCTCATCGGAGCTTCAGGCTGCGGTAAAACAACGCTGCTCAGGCTTATCGCAGGGCTCGACAAGCCCCAGTCGGGAACCATCTCCATGAACGGACAGGCCATCACCGGCCCAAGCCATGAACGGGGTTATATTTTTCAGCAGCCCACCCTCTATCCCTGGAGTACGGTTTATGAAAACGCCGCCCTGGGCCTTAAGGCCCGGGGATTGTACAAAGAAAACAAATCCCGCATCGGGGAATATATAGACATGATCGGCCTTGGGGGTTTTGAGAAATCCTATCCCCATGAAATTTCCGGGGGTATGGCCCAGCGGGTTGCCATCATCAGGGCCCTGATCAACGAGCCGGAAGTTTTGCTGCTGGACGAACCCCTGGGTTCCCTGGACGCCTTTAAGCGCATAGAACTGCAGGATCAACTGCTTGCAGTGTGGAAAAAGACCGGCGCCACCATGACCATGGTTACCCATGATGTGGACGAGGCCATTTATTTGAGCAGCCGCATCGTGATCATGACGCCCCGTCCGGGGCGGATTGCCGCCGTCCTGGAGGTTAAGCTTGCCGGAAACAGGAACAGAAATAACGACGACTTTATTGCCCTGCGCAAAAAAATACTGGAAGAACTGCACCTGGGCATTTCCCGGCCCCAGCCGGAATACGTGATTTAAGGGCGGCTTAAGCTTGGATTTTCAGGTCCGGCCTTTTGTCGATTCCCGTATGATTAAACGCGGTTCGACCAAATATTTGATAGGTTCTGTTTTATGATGCTGTATGCGTCCCAACAGTGACTGCGCTGCTATACGGCCCATATCGCATACCGATTGGGAAACGGTGGTTAGGGGGATACGGCACATGGCGGAAATCCGTATGTCGTCAAAACCCGCCACCGCGGCCTGTCCGGGGATGGGGATCTTCAATTCCAAAAGTTTTGTAATAACTCCGATTGCCACATAGTCGTTGGCGACAAAGAGGCAGGTTTTTTTGCGGACAAGATCGTAGGTTTCCGCAATGAATTGGGCAATGCGGTAACCGTCCTGATAGGTTTTAGCGTTGGAAGACATAATGGGCCGCAGGGCCTTCATATCGATATGATCCTCAAAGCCCGCCATCCTATCCAGCACCGTTTGATGATCCGAAACCGGAAGTATTATCAGTTGTTCAAAATCCAGGGTTCCTATATGTTCCGCCATAAGCCTTCCGCCCTTATAGTTATCGCAGCTTACATAAGAAACATCGGGATCATCGGTACGGCAGTTAAGAAGCACAAAGGGGACCTTCGATTTTTTAAGCAGATCCACCGCGCCGCAGCCGGGTGAACTGGGAGCGATAAGAATACCGGCGTTACGGTTGATGATCATAGACCGTACGCCCTGAATCTCCCGTACCGGGTTCCAGCGGGAACTCATCACCTGCAGGGCATAATCGCTGGCGGAAAAAACGCTGTCAATGCCGTCGGCCAGGTCTATGTAAAAATTATTGGAGAATTCATCCACCGCAAAGCCTATGTTTTTCATGGGCAGCCCCGCTAAGCCCTGGGCAAGGGCGCTGGGGACATAGGAGTATTTGTCTATGACCGACAGAATCTGTTCGCGGGTCCTTTCCTTTACCAAATTGGGCCGGGAAAGAACCCGTGAGACCGTCGACTTGGATACCCCCGCTTCCTTTGCAATATCATCAATGGTGATATGCTTCATTTGACGGAAAGTATATATTAATTACTCGAAGAATTCACGGGTATATAAGGCCCGCGGCGGAACCTGAGACTTTTTTTCCGCCGCCGGGTATACTCTTCTCCATGAAATTGCGGGTACTCGGTTCAGGTACTTCCCACGGTATCCCGGTGCTGGGCTGTTCCTGCCCTGTCTGCCGTTCGGCGGACAGGCGGGACCGCCGTATGCGCTGTTCCCTGTATATTGAGGGGGCGGCGGGCGAAAGGGCGCTCATCGACACGGCCCCGGAATTCCGCCTGCAGGCCCTTGAGGCGGGAATCACCGGGCTCGACGCGGTTTTTCTTACCCATGCCCACGCGGACCATCTGCACGGCCTGGACGACATACGCCCCCTTTCCAGGGAGAAGCCCGTACCGGTTTACGGAAACGAGGAAGTCATAGGCGAGCTCCGGGAGCGTTTTTCCTATATTTTCAGGCCCACCCAGGAAGGGGGCGGGAAGCCCCGGATTGAAACCACCGCCGCCGCCGGGCCGGTACGCCTGGGGGCCCTGGTCTTTATCCCCATTCCCCTTAAACACGGAATTCTGGACATACTGGGCTGGAAGATAAGCGAACAGGCCGGACCGGAGGGGCCCGGCGGAAACGCGCCCCGGCCCTGCGCCGCCTATCTTACCGATACTTCCTGTATCAGCGAAGCTTCTTTCCGGCTTATCGGGACCGGCGGAAAGCCGGAACTGCTTATTATCGGGGGCCTGCGGGAAAGGCCCCATGAAACCCACTTTAACTTTGAACAGGCCCTGGAAGCCGCCGTCCGTATCGGGGCGAAACGGGTATACCTCACCCACCTATGCCATTCGCATTTTCACCGGGAAATCGAGGATTATTGCGGGAAATTCGCCCGGAGACAGGGCCTTAACGGGATAAGCATGGGCCCCGCCTGGGACGGGCTGGAGGCGGAACTATAAGCCGGGGCGGTTATACCTTTTTGGTGATATAATCGCTTCTCAGGCAGCGGGTACAGATCTTCAGGGTAAGCGTGGTACCGCCGATTTCGGTCTTTACCTTCTTCAAATTGGGCTTCCAAACCCGCCGTGTACGGTTCTTGGCGTGGCTTACCGAATTGCCGGTAACGGTATGTTTTCCGCAGATGTCGCAGGTCCGTGACATAGTATCCTTCCTTATCAAATCGGCCCAAGGGCCGCTTATAACAATAGCACAGGAACCTCACCATACCAGAAACCGCGGAAAATGTAAAGGGCGGTTTGCCAATCCAAAACTTTTCTTTTTCGTGTCTTTAGCGGTTAATTTTTGGGCTTCCGTCCGTGCTGTCAGTGGTTCCTCTTCCGTCTTTCCGTCTATCGATCAGGGCAGCCGCTTTTTCCCCCATTCCGGAAGCAGAGAATTGGGGCCCGAGACCAGGGCGGCGCATAAAGCCCCCCCGGCGGCCTCCAGCGCGGCCTCCAGAAGGGGCTGTTCCCGGGGGCTAAAGTCAGAGAGCACCCAGGATGTAACATCGCCGCCGGAACCGGGGGGGCCCCCCTCACCGGGAAGGCGGCCGGGGGGGCGGCCTATGCCTATACGGAGCCGCCAGAAAGCGGCGGAATTCAGGCGCTCCTTCATGGAGCGCAGGCCGTTATGGCCCCCGAGGCCCCCCCCAAATTTAAGGGACACCGTACCCAGGGGCAGTTCCAGTTCATCGTGAACGGCGATGATCCCCTCCGGGGCCGTCTTAAAAAAAGAAGCCGCCTTGAATACCGAATCCCCCGACAGGTTCATGTAGGTTTCGGGCATAAGGAAATGAACCGTTCCCGCCGCCTGGGCGGCCGGGACTGCCTGCGCTGCCGGAACGCCGACCCCCGGAAGGGAAGGCCCCGCCGCGGGAAGGGCGGCCCTGTCGATGAACGCGTAAAGGCCCCTGTACTTTTTCCGCCAAACCAGGCCGCCGTAAAAGGGAAGTTTTTCCGCCAGGAGCCGCCCCGCGTTATGGCGGTTACGCCTGTATTCGCCCCCCGGATTACCCAGAAACACCGCCAGTTCAAGCACGGAAAATCAAACCTTAAGAGTATCCATGTATTGCTGAATGGTATATTTGATAAAACGGTGAACCGCCGCTTTCTTGCTCTGATCCATTTTGGGGTCGAAAAGAAGCAGCACCACCTTGTCCTGACGCCTTCCCATGAAGACCATATTGGATAATACCAGGGAACCGTGCAGTTTAAGCTGTACTTCCTTAACCACCGAATTGGGGGGAATATCCTCAAATCCTTTAAATTTGGCCGCTATACCCACCGCGCTGATATCCAGTATCTTGCCGTCAATAAAGCTCCCATGGCTGTCCTTAAAATTAACGGTCGCCAGGGCGTCTTGGTCACAAAAAGCCCGTATACACTTACGCCTTCCCCTGGCTTCGTTGGCTTCCAGGGCGCTGAGCATAATCCGGGTACTCTCCTTTACGCCCAGCTTAAGCTGTATGTATCCGCAGGGAACCGCCATATCTATCAGAAATTTCTGCATAAGCCTTTGATCGGTATTGTAGGAAAGTATGCCCAGCCTGCTGTCCTTAAGGGCGGGGTCTTCCTGAATTCCCCTGACATACTCCTCCCATTCTTTTTCAGAAAGGTTTTCATCAATATTGATGAACATGATGGAACCGGGAAATTTTTTAAGCAGCTTAAGGGCCCGTTTCCTGTCAAGCACCACATAGGACTCAAAGCCCGCCATGATCAAGATATCAAGCATCTCTTCCTGAATAACGCTGTGGGGGTAAAGAAGAAATATCTTTTTGCCCGCGATGTCCTGTTCCATGGTTAATCGTACCATAAGCGGAAAAATAATTCGAGGGGTGTTTTTTTGGGGAAGAATCTATACAATAATTCCATGGTTAATGAAGAAAACGCCTTCGGCCGCCTGTGCGGCATCGTCAGGAGGCTGCGGGGGCCGGGGGGCTGTCCCTGGGATCGGGAACAGAACCCCTCCACCCTGAGGGACGATCTTGTTGAAGAAACCTACGAGTGTATAGAGGCCATCGACGAAGAGGACCCGCCCCATGTCAGGGAAGAACTGGGGGACCTTTTTCTCCTGGTAACCATGATTGCCTATATGCACGAGCAGGAGGGGTTTTTTACCATAAGCGGCGTACTTGAGGGCATATCGGAGAAATTGATACGCCGCCATCCCCATGTATTTGCCGGGACCGGGGACGCAAACTTGAGTTCCGCCGAAGTCCTGGACAATTGGGCGAAGATCAAGGTTGAGCAGGAAGGCCGCGCCCCAAAGGATTCCCTGCTGGACGAAGTTTCCCGGTCCCTCCCCCCCCTGGAAAGGGCCTGCAAGCTCCAGAAAAAAGCCGCCAAGGGGGGCTTCGACTGGCCCACTATCGAAGGGGTTCTGGCAAAACTAAGGGAAGAACTTGAAGAAACCGAGGAAGTCCTCTCCGGGGATGAGCCTGCGGCGGGGGGCCGGCTGGAGGAGGAATTGGGGGATCTGCTCTTTTCGGCGGTAAACCTCTGCCGCCGCCTTAAGGTGGAGCCCCAGGCGGCCCTCCGGCGGGCCAACGCCAAGTTTACCCGCCGTTTTAAGTATGTGGAAAAGGTGATGAAGGAAAACGGACAGGAACTGGGGCCGGGAAACCTGGAGCTGATGGACCGCCTTTGGGAGGAGGCAAAGGGCAAATCCCTATAGCTGGCCGAAATTCATCAATACCTGCCGGAGCCGCTGTTCCAGCAGCTTGTAGGAAAAGAACCGTTTCCCAAGCTCGAAATTCTTCGCGGTCATCACCTCAACCCCTTCAGGACTGTCCAGTATCGCGTTGACCGTATCCACCGTATCGGGGGTGATGTAGGTATCCATCACCACCACATCAAAATCCAGGGGTTCTATATCCTGCTGAAAAATCGAATAGCGGTTGACCAGTATGGGCTTTTTGAACCACAGGGCCTCCAGGAAGGCGTTGCCGAATCCTTCATAAGTCGAGGGGTAGGTAACAAAGTCCGCGTTAAGGTAACAGTCCCAAAGGCTGTACTTTTTCGCCCCGTTTTCCGCGCTGCCCCGTTCGGCGCCGATAATATCCGGCCTGACTATCAGTTCCACCCCCAAAAGTTCCGCGTAATCCATGGTCCGCTGGAAATATTCGGAACCCTCGTCCCGTTCCTGGTGGCTGATAAGCAGTTTAGCCCGCCTTTCCTTGAGCCGCGAGGCCAGCTCAATGGCGTGTTCTATCCCTTTCCGGGCAACCACCCTGGTAGGCTGGAGGAGCAGTACATCGTTATCACCCACGCCCAGATCGCCGCGCAGGGTTTTCGCGTAATCGTCCATCCGGGGGGGCTCGGTATGAAAATCAAAAACATTGGGTATGATGATTGACGCAAGCCCGCAGCGGTAGGAGAGGTTCTGCCGGGCCTCGGAATTGATGACCACATGGTTGATCGTGTGGAGCCGGGGGGGAAAGGACATGGAAAGATAATCCTCCACGCAGCTGACGGAAAAACGCTGCCTTTCCCAGGCAAAGTCATGGTGATGGGCAATGGCGGGCATGCCCGTTTCAACGATAAACTCCGTTAAAGCCAGCCCCAGGGGTATATTCATGGGAATGGTCAGGGCGTTCTCGACAATGAGCAGGTCTATGCCGAAATTTTCAACAAATTCATAAAGGGCCTTCTTAAGGCGGAAGCGTACCGCCTGGATTTCCCCGGTAAGGCCCTCGCCCCGGACCGTGGTCCCAAAACAGCGGTCCTGGATATCCAGTATCACGGGGTGGCCGAAGAAGGCCTCCGCCGCCACCATGGATTTATCCGGCGCCCAGTCGGAAAGGCCGGAAAAGTAATAGCAGTCATAGCCCATTTTTTCCAGAACCTGCCGCCACTTGTCTGTCTCCAGGGAGACCCCGTCGGTTCCCTTAAAACGGGTAGAAACAAA
>JAISRD010000208.1 GCA_031273835.1 Treponema sp.
ATCGCCGCCCCGCCCAGGACCGGCGACGATCTTCCCCATTCGGTCTTTACCCGCCGGAAGAAGTACCGCTTTGACTTTGACGGCAATTCGGGTAAAACCGTGTACTTCTGCCTGCGCTACGAAAACGACAAGGGCGGCGAAGAAGGCGAAGGCCCCTACGGGCCGATCTTAAGCGCGGTTATCCCGTAGGGGGACCGCGTATAAAAAATTTTTAGGGAGGTAGATATGAAAACTACACACAAGAAGATGAAAAAGGCAAGGGAGTTGGTTTCATGGAATCGGACAAGGAGATGGCGGAAATATTAAAACAAGATTTTTCTATCCTAATGAAAGCAACAAGAAAAAAATCGTTGATATGACGAAATTTCTTGTCCTTACCCAGAATACGATTGTTCCGGGTTTTTTGGAGGAAAAAAGCCCTGTTGATATGTCTATAGGGACAGAAAAAGAAAAGATCAAATAAAATGGGTTTTTTATAAAACTCTGTACTGGGGTGTTCTGGTATGGAAAAAACAGTTTATTGCAGGACCAGTTGGGTTGGAAAACTATAGGAGATAAAGAATGAAATTATTAAAGTATATTTATAAAAAACTACTAAAAAATGAAAAACATAAAAAATCTTTAAAGGAATTTTTTATGCTTCTTGGTTTTAGAAAGATATTTTCAAACTATTTTTATTCACAAGATGGTGAAGAATTATTAATACAATCATTTGGCAGATATGAAAAAGACTATAAAGGTTTTTATGTTGATATAGGGGCATATCATCCGCTGATTTATTCTAATACCCAATGGTTTTATGAAAAAGGATGGAATGGAATAAATATAGACGCAAGACCAGGATCAATGAAAATATTTAATAAAATCCGCAAGCGAGACATTAATTTGGAGATAGGTATCTCCGAAAAATCGGCAGAATCAGAATATTATTCATTTAAGTATTCTGATGATATGAATAGTTTTAACGAAGCATTATCAAAAGAAAGAATGAATAGAGGGGATGAAATAAAAGAAATAATTAAAATAAAAGTTTTTTCAATTAATGAAATATTAGAAAAATATTTACCCAAATGCCAAAGAATAGATTTTATTACAATAGACATCGAAGGACATGAGTTTCAGATAATAAAAACATTGGATTTTAAGAAATATTCTCCCCGGTTTTTTTTAGTAGAAGATTATTTTATAGATAATGATTTTATGGAATATAAGGACACTGAATTATATATTTTCTTAAAAGAAAGAGGATATGTAGTTGTTGGAAAAACGATATGGACGATCTTGTTTGAAAAAAAACATACAACATAGTTATAAACATAGTTATAATGGTGAAAGAGCGAAAATATCAAATCGCTGATACTGATCTGGACAACTCCAAAATCCTCCGGTGAAAGCATCGGTTTTCGCACGGGAGGCTTTACTTGATTAAAGCGACCCGCGGGTCTTTGCCCTCCTGGGGGGTATGAAAAACCACGCTCCGTTTTTATCCCTTTTGGGCGAAGTGATCTTCCCCGAAGGCTGCGCCCTCTGCGGGAAGGCCCTCTACAGCGCCGCCGAAGCCCGTTGGGGCCTTTGTAAGGCCTGCCGGGAAAGCCTTGCCGCCCGCCTCTCCCCGGAGGGGCTTGAAAAAAGATGTTCCCTCTGCGGAAAGCCGCTTATTTCGGAGACCGGCCGCTGCCTCGCCTGTAGGGAGGGCCCTGAGCCTTCTTTTGACCGGATCATGCCCCTTTTTCCCTATAGGGGGAGGTATGAAAAATGCCTTAAGGCCTATAAATTCGGGGGGAGGCTCAAGACGGGCCGTTTTTTTGCCGCCTGTCTTGAACGGGGACTGGAAATACTTTCAGAAACGATCCCCGATTTCCCGGCCGGCGCGGCCTGGGTCCCGGTTCCGCCCCGGCCGGGAAAGATAAAAAAAGAAGGCTGGGATCAGATTGAATACCTGGCCCGGCTTCTGGGAAAAAAGAGGGCCTCCGGAGAGCGTGAATTGCCGGGACCGCCGGGGGACCCGCCGCCGGGCCTGCCGGTGCTGCGCTGCCTTAAACGGCTTCCCTCCCGGAACCAGAAAGAGCTGGACCGCGGTGAAAGGCTCCGTAACCTCAAGGGGCGTATCGTCTGCGCCGGGTGGCCCCCCGGGGGAAGGGCCCCGGCGCTTCCCGTCGAGGCGGTCCTCCTGGACGATGTCTTTACCACCGGCGCGACCATGAACGAGTGCGCCCGGGCCCTCAAGGACGCGGGGGTCCTGAGGGTCTACGGTGTCTGCCTCTGTTACGATTAGCCTATTCACCTTCCGCTTCCCCCTGTGGTATGGTTTTCCCATGGAAAAATTCCTCATCTTTACCATCCAGGGCAGGCGTTACGGCCTTCCTTCCAAATTGATAAACGAAGTCGCGGTGGTTGAAAAGGTTTTCCCCCTTCCTTTGGTACCGGATTATATAAAGGGTATTATCAACCGTTATTCAACCCCCTACGCCCTTATCGATGCGGGGCTGCTGCTTTTGAAAACCCCTTCCACGGAGGCCCGTAAGGCGGTGGTGTTAAAGGAAACGGTGGAAAAACTCGCCCTGCTCATTGATGACGTAACGGATATTGCCGATGTGGAAGATGAGGAGCTCCTCAAGGTGGAGCAGGAGGCCGGGGACGGGGGGGCGCCGGAGTTTATCGAGTCTTCCTTTGACTGGCAGGGGGAAGCGGCGCTTTGCCTCAATATGGGGGAACTGATCCGCTTTCTGAAAGAAGCGGACTTAAGCGCCGGCGAAAGCGGCGGGAGATGAAGTTTTTTATATGCCCCTTTGATAAGGACTCGGGGGTCTTTCTCGGGGTCCCCGCCGCCTCCGCCGCCGGGGTCCTTTCCCTGGCCGCCCTTTTGGAGGCTGCGGAAGCCGGGGCCCCGGCCCCTGTCCGCATATCCCTTCCGGCCCTGCTGGGAAGGCCGGATCTGCCCTGTTTTCACGGGATACTCCTTAAAGACCGCCTGCCCCAGGTGGTGCTCCTTGTTCCCCCCATAGATACCGACGAGGATATCCCCGAGGAAAGCATCGTTCCCCTGCCGGGACCGCTTAAGGAAAGGCTCCCCCTTATAGGGGGCATCTGTTTCGGTGGGGAAGATCGGCTCATCCTCCTCATTGAACCCGGCGTTGCGCCGGGAAAAAGCGGCGGCCCGGAGCGGGGAGATAAGCCATGATTAACACCCTCATTGTGGACGACAGCGCCATGGTACGGGAGATCCTGAAGGATTTTCTTGAAAGCAGCGGCGCTTTCCGTATCATAGGCGAGGCGGGGGACGGTGAAGAGGCGCTGCGTATGATACTTTCCCTTGATCCCGATCTGGTTACCCTGGACATTGAAATGCCCAAAATGAACGGCCTGGAGGTTATAGAGCGGGTGATGGAAAAAATGGCGGTTCCCATTGTGGTAATCTCAAGCAGGGACAGCGCGCAAACTGCCTACGAGGCCACCCTCAAGGGGGCTCTGGAATTCTATTCAAAGGACCTTTTTACCTCCTCCCTGGGGCCGGAAAAGCAGGCCCAGATCTTTGAGACCCTCAAGCGTATCAGCGGGATCAAGGGCCGCCGGGACGGCGCCGCTCCCGCCCCGGTTTCGCCGGCCTCCCCCCCGGCGCGGAGGGGCCGGGGGATAGACGCCGTGGTCATCGCCTCCTCAACCGGGGGGCCCAAGGCGCTTTCGGGGCTTCTTTCCCGTCTGCCTGGGGATTTTCCCGTTCCCCTGGCGGTGGTACAGCACAATTCTTCGGGTTTTGACAGGGGTTTTTCCCAATGGCTCGACGGATACACGAAACTGGAGGTTGGCCTGGCGGAAGACGGGGAAGTTCCCCTTCCCGGCAGGGTGTACATAGCCCGGACGGACAGGCACCTTACCATGCGGGGCCTTTTGTTTAAGTACGCCGACGGGGAGCCTGAAAACAACCAGAAGCCCGCGGCGGACGCGCTGTTCAGGAGCGCTGCGGAGAGCCTGGGACCCGGCCTTGTTTCGGTGGTTCTTACCGGCATGGGAGCGGACGGGGCGGCGGGTACCCGGAGGGTCCGTGAAATGGGGGGCCTTACCCTTGCCCAGGATGAGGAAAGTTCCCTGATCTACGGCATGCCCAGGGCCGCCGCGGAGACCGGCTGCGTCGATATGGTGCTGCCCCTGGACAAGATTCCGCGGGAACTGGACAGGCTTGTCAGGGGATCGTGATGTTTCAGGATACGGCGCTGGAACGGCTTTATCTTGAGGCGGAGGGCCGTCTGGGCATAAGGACCGACGAGGGGGCCCTCTTAAAATTCCGGGATTACCTTGTAAAGAATTACGGAGCGGCCTACGAAGATCCTTCCATACTAAACAGGGTTTTTTCTTCCGGGGAGGCGGCCCGCTTTTTAACGGTCAATGAAACCTACTTTTTCCGGGAGCCCGATCATTTTTTGCTGCTCCTGCGGGAACTGCTTCCCGCGTACAAAAGAGAGGGCCCCCGGGGAACCCTCCGGATCTGTTCGGCGGCATCTTCCTCGGGCTGCGAGGCCTACAGTATCGCGATGGTACTGGAACAGTACAGGGTTATTGAACCCCTGGATTATCAAATCGACGCCTTTGATCTTAACCCCGACATGACCGCCAGGGCGGAGCGGGGGATTTACGGGAAGAACGCCCTTCGGGAAGACGGCAGTTCCCTCCGGTACCTCCTTGACCGCTGGGGTAACTACTCAAACGGAGAGCTGGAACTGGATCGGTCCCTGGGGGCCCGCATACGTTTCTTTACCCACAACATCATGGAACCCTTAAGCGAAGGGTCCTACGACATCATTTTTTTCAGAAACGCCCTTATCTATTTTTCCCCCCGCAGCCGTATCAGGGCGCTGTCCAACCTTGCCTCCGCCCTGCGGGAAGGGGGCCTTCTGATCATGGGGATCGCCGAGACCGCGGGGGTGCATCATCCCCTGTTTGAGGGGCTTGTAACGGGGGATCTCTTTTACTTTAGAAAATCCTCCGCGGGAAACGGGGCCGCCCTCCCGGGCTCCCTTCCCGCGGTCTTGACCCCCTCAGGGTTCCCCCGGTCAGGCGGGAACAAGCCGGCCCGGCCCGGTCCGGGTGAATCCCGCCGTCCCCCTTTGGACATTGATCCAGGGGCGGTGGAAAAGCTCCTGGCCGCCGGGGAGTCGGGGACGATCCTTGACATACTCAAGGCCCTGGGGGGGCGGGGGGACCTTTCGGGGCGGGGGAACGAACTTGCCGCGGCGGTCCTCTTTCTCCTCGGACGGGGAGATTTTACCGGCGCGGAACCGGCGCTTGAGTTTATCGAAAAAAACGGCGGCGGTACGGCGGCGGACTTTTTAAGGGGGGAATTTTTCTATTTCCAGGGTCTGTTTACAGAGGCGGCCTTTCACTATAGAGTATCCTTAGGTAAAAACGACGCCTTCTGGCCCGCCTTTTACCGGCTTGCTTTTCTTGCTTCGGAGCAGGCCCTCCGGGCCCGCCGGGTGGGGGAGGCCATAGAAAGCCTGAAACGGGGAAGGGAACTGGGGTACGAAGTTTTTATCGGCGGCTTTTCCCCGGATTATTATCTGGGGGTGCTGATGAAACAAAACGCCCGAAGGGTGTTTTGAAGGGGTATACATTATGTTGTTTTCCAGATTAAAAATTTCCACCAAATTGATCATCTCCAGCGCGGTATTCCTTATACCCGTGGGGGTCATGATCTTCCTGCTAAGCTCCAATACCCTTGCGGCGATACGCAAGAACAGGGATGAACAGGAGGGCATCGCCTCCCTCCGTCCCGTCCTGGCGCTGTTCGGGGCGGTCCCCCGGTATATGAATGTCTTTCTGGGCTTTGAGCCGGGGGACCCGGCCCAAAGCGCCGGAGAGGTTGAAGAGGCCCTCGGGGATCTGGAAGTCCCCCTTGAACGCTACGGTTCCGGCACGGAGGAACTCCGCTCCCGCTGGGAAACGCTGCGGTCGGCGGCAAAGAACGATCCCGCGTTCTTTACTTCTTATCTGGAATTGATCGGATCCCTCCGGGAAACCGTTACCCTCATAGGGGAAAGGTCCTCTCTTATCCTGGTTTCGGAAATCGGAAATTACTACTTTGTCGATACCGCCCTTTCCGCCGTACCGGAGGCGGTGGTCCGGCTTTC
>JAISRD010000215.1 GCA_031273835.1 Treponema sp.
ATAACTGCGGGTAGTCAAGGAGTCAAGGCCGCGACCGCGTACCTATACGGGGCTCTGTGCTTACAGGAGATTCATTTCAGGGGACGGCGGAGGGGGAGGCGCTTAAAAAGCTCCCGATGATTTCCAGCATTTCCCCGTGGAGCGTTCCGTTGGTGGCCAGGGAACTGTGCTTTCCCTCAAAGGGCATGGGGCTCCCGTCCCACAGGCTGAAGCTGCCGCCCGCCTCAAGGAGTATAGCGCTGCCACCGGCATAATCCCAGGGGTTAAGGTGCCGGCAAAAATGCGCCCCCGCCCGGCCCGCGGCGATAAAACTATAGTCCACCGCCGCCGAACCTGATATCCGTAAGTCGACGCATCTTTCATACACCAGGCGGATAAGTTCCATAGAAGGGTTCTTCCCCCGGTCGAAGTAGGGATCGGTTTCGGCCATAACGAGGGCCTTGTCAAGGGAATCGTCGTTATTTACACGGATGGGTTTTTTTGCCCCTCCGGGGATCAGCGTATTTTCCAGAAAGGCGCCGCAGCCCGAAGCGGCGGAAAACAGTTCCCCCAGGGCGGGAAGGTACACAACCCCCAGGACGGGTTTTTTTTCAAGTACCAGCCCTATGGAAACCGCGTAAAGGGGGAAGCCGTATACAAGGCTGTTGGTTCCGTCGATGGGGTCGATGATCCACAGATAGGGGTCCGCTGTCAGCGCCGATTTCCGCTCTTCCGAAATAACCTGGGATTTTTCCAGCAGTTTGGGAAGGACCCCGCAAAGGCGCTCGCTTATTTCAAGGTCTACGCGGGTGATAAAATCGTTGGGCCCCTTTTTGCGTACCGCCAGTTCCCCCCGGAAAAGACATTCCGCTGAATCCACCGCTGCCTGTTTGACTTTGGGAAGCAATTGGTCTAACCGGTTTGGATTTAACTGATTTGGATAGGTCATTTTTTCTCTTCCCCCGCGGTTCATGCAAAATCAAGGTTCAAAGACGCCGGCGGCCGGGATCATACCAGATCGAGAAGTTCCTCAGGCCGGGAGATAATCAAATCCGCCCCCTCAAGTTCTTCCACGCCCTTAAAACCCCAGGTAACCCCGCAGGCGGTCATACCGCCGTTTTTACCGGTGGCGATATCCGGCTTGCCGTCCCCGACAAAAACGGCGTCAGCCGCATTGATTCCCAGTTTGTCCAGTTCCTCAAGCACCCGTCCGGGATCGGGCTTCATGGTTTTTCCCTCGACGCCCCCCAGGACAAAGGCGAAGCCGATCTCCTTAAAAAGGGAGGCGGCTATCTTTTGCCCCAGCACTTCGGGCTTATTGGTATAGATCCCCAGAACGGCGCCCCTTTCGGCAAGGGCCTTGAGGGTTTCGGCCATTCCCTCATAGGGTTTGGTTTTATCCAAACAGTGGGCCTCGTTGTGAACCGTATAGGCCCTGCGCAGGGCTTCCTGTTCTTCGGGGGGAAGCCCGTCATAGCCGGGCATGGCCCTGCTTAAGGTAACCCCTATGCCCATCCCCATATAGGTACGGTATTCTTCATAGCTGTGGGTGGGGAAACCCCGCTGGGTCAATAGAAAATTGACGCTGTCTCCGATGTCGTAAATACTATTCGCCAGGGTGCCGTCAAGATCAAAAACGTAGGCCTTCTTCATGTTTTCCATGGTAGCTTCTATTTGACAAAAAAATCAAGCGGTTATATAGTAATAGTATAGTACAAAAGAGCCTTTCAAAGAAATCCAATTTATACCGGGAGTTGTTACATGCAGATCGACGATGTTCTTAAAGAGGATTGTATTATTGAAAAACTACAGGCGGATACAAAAGAAGAGGCGCTGACAAAGATGTGCGCTTTCCTGCTTGCCAGGGGTTATGTAAAGGAGAGCTTTTCCGCCGCCATTCTGGAGCGTGAGCGGCTTTATCCGTCGGGGCTGCCCATGGAGGGGCATAAAATCGCCATACCCCATACCGATTCGGAGCATGTAAATGAATCGGTGATCCTCTTTGCCCGGCTTGCCAGGCCGCTGGAATTTTCGTCCATGGGGGACCCTGATGAAAAACTCCAGGTTCAGCTTATTTCCATGTTTGCCCTTAAGGAAAAGAAACAGATAGGCTTTCTTCTTGATGTGCTCATTAATACCTATTCGGACAATGCCGTTTTGGAAGCGGTTTTGAACGCCCCTTCGGCCGGGGAAATTTTTGAGATCCTGCACAAAAACGTGGGGGCCCGCATGAAAGAAGAAGACGCTTAAGATGAAAGTATGTACCGGTTTAACGGCCTCGCCGGGGATCTGTTCGGGGAAGGCCTATATCTTCACGTCCCCCAGCCTTAGCTATGATCCTTCCCAAACAGGCGGCGCCGGGGAGGAAAAAGAGCGCCTTGAAAGGGCCTTTTCCCAATCCCTTGCGGAACTTGAGGCCATAAAAGACACCCTGTCGGGAAGTCTGGGGGAAGAATACGGCCATATTTTCAGGGCCCAAATGACCATCCTGGAGGATGATGATTTTAAGCGGGAAATGCTTGACAAGCTGGAAGAGCTTCCCTGCCGCGCGGAGACCGCCCTTGAAGAGGTGTATAAGGCTTATGCGGCCCTTTTTTCGGAAATGGAAGAAAATTCCTACAACGCCCAGCGCCTTGCGGACCTTGACGATGTTTGCAAGCGGGTTTTGCGGAATCTGCTGGGTATTGAGGAACTTACCCTGTCTTCCCTGCCCCCGGAGGCCGTCGTTGTGGCCGAGGAACTCTTTCCCTCCGATACGGCCATGATGGACAGAAAAAACATCCGGGGCTTTATCACCGAGAAGGGGGGGCTCACCTCCCATGTGGCCATATTGGCAAAAAGCCTTTCCCTTCCCGCGGCGGTGGGCAGCCGGGGCATTATGGGTCAGGTTGAAAAGGACGAAACGATAGTTCTGGATGTGCGGGATTATGAAAAGGCCCATATCTATATAAGTCCAGACGGGGTCCAACTGGAAGAATTTAACGGCTGGAAACGGGACTACGAACAGCGTCGGGAGGAACTTCTTAAAATGAAGGATCTCGACAGCGTTACCAGGGACGGCGTCAAAATAACCCTTTCGGCGAATATCGGTTCGGTGGAAGATCTGATAAATGCCCAGGGCTTCGGGGCCCGGAGCGTGGGCCTGTTCCGTACCGAATTTCTTTTCCTCAAGGGTGAACTTCCCGGTGAGGAAGAACAGTACCGGGTCTACGCGGAGGCCGCTGAAAAGCTCCGGGGCGGAATGCTTATTATACGGACCCTGGATATAGGGGGGGATAAGGAGGTAAAGGCCCTGGCCCTTCCCAGGGAGGAAAATCCCTTTCTGGGACTGCGGGGCATCAGGCTCTGCCTTAAATTTGAGGAACTTTTTCTTACCCAGCTCCGGGCGCTTCTGCGGGCCGGCGTACACGGGGATATCAGAATCATGTTCCCCATGATCTCCTCGCTGCTGGAATTCCGTAAAACCAAAACCCTGGTGGAAAGAGCCGCCGCGGAACTGGAGGAACGCAGAATCCCCTACAAACAGGGTATCCCCCTGGGGGTTATGGTGGAAACCCCAGCGGCGGTCTTTCTGGCGGATGATTTGACAAAAGAAGCGGCCTTTGTCAGCATGGGTACCAACGACTTAACCCAGTATATACTGTCGGTGGACCGCGGAAACGAGGAGATCAGCTCCTACTACCGGACTTTCAGCCCCGCCGTACTGCGGGCTATCGGCGTCACCGCCGCGGCGGCCCGGAAAAACGGAAAATGGGCGGGGGTTTGCGGCGAACTGGCCGGCAATCCCCTGGCAATCCCCGTACTTATAGGTCTTGGGGTGGAGGAGCTTAGCGTAAGCCCCTCGGCCCTGCCCCAAACGGTGGCCCTAATACGGGACCTGGACTACGACCGCTGTAAGGAACTGGCGGAAAAGGCAATTTCCCTGTCCACCGAAGAGGACGTAAAGGCCTGCCTCAAAGCGGCCGAATATTAGAAGTCTGCGGCAGTCTGCGGGGCCCTTTTAGGCCTGCTTTCTGACCGGCATAATTTCCACGAGGTAGCCGTCGGGATCCTTGATATAGTACACCCCAAATTCGGGCACCTCATGGTCGATACAGCCCATTTGGGTATGCCGGGCCCGGGCGGCGTCGATATCGTCGGTACGCAGGGCGAAATGAACGGGATTCTCGCCGTGATCATAGGCCTTATCCCGCCCCGTTTTCCGGATAACCTCCACCTGTTGGGCCGATTCGCCGTTTCCGATAAAGACAAGTTCCATTTCCGGCGAACTTTTCCGGCGCAGTTCCTTCAAATCCAGGGCTTTTTCATAGAATTCCAGGGTCCTTTTCATGTCGGTAACATGAATGCAGTTGTGTTCCAGTCTGAAAAACATAGTAACTCCTTCTTAATAATTATACTGCTCCGTAGAGGGGAATGGGAATAGTTCACACTAAGATCCGCCTTTATTATGGCACGGTACGGCATTTTGCTTTAACTGAAAACATCGTAATACGTCGTTTTTACGCCCCCCGGGCCGTAAGAAATTCTTTTTGAGCCGCAGGGAGAACCATCTCATTCCCCTGAAATTATCAGAATTCCGGGATGAAAAATGAATATATTACAGAATCTTACAAAATATGACGGTGTTTGATCGAAAAAATAAAATAATTGTTGACTTTTCATGAAAAGGGGCTTAGAATTACCCGTTAACAGGCCTGGAAAAGGTCAGGAGGTTTTGATGAAAAGAATCTTGCTTGCCTGCGGGACGGCGGTTGCCACT
>JAISRD010000237.1 GCA_031273835.1 Treponema sp.
GGTTTCTCTCCCTGTCCGTACCGTCCCTGTGGGTGTTATCCACAAGCCGGTATGTACCGATACTTAGAGAAGGTAAGCTCCTATTATGTTAAGAAGAAAGCCGCGAGGTTCCCGTCGGACGGGGGTGATTTTCTCCCGGGCAACGCTGGTTCTTTTACTCCTTGGCGGCGTTCCCCCGCTTTTCGCCGGGGGGCAGGGGGGGGGTTCCCTGTCCCAGGCGATGCAGGGGGAACGCCGTTTTATTTTTGACCCCGCCTACCTGGCGGCCGCCGCGGCGGCGGTTTTCTGCGTCCTGGGCATCCTGGCCTTTGTCAGGGGCATGGCCGGAGCGGCCGCCGAGGGGACGGCGCTGCGCGGGGCGGCGGAGGCCCTTATCTCGGGGGATATTATGCCGCTGGAAAAGAAAAGACGGGCGGAGGGGATCAAGAGGCGGGGTATGGGGCTCCGTTTGAAAATGGCTTCCTTCATCATCGTCCTGGTGATCCTGGTGGTATTGATGGTTTCCGCCCCCCTTTATATCGTGATGACCAGGACCCTGGAAAGGACCCTGCTTCAGGGCCTGCGGAACCGTTCCGCTGTTCTTTTGGAGGGGATCGCCTCAAGCGTCCGGACCTATATGCCCCTGGGAAAACTCCAGGAGCTGAGCTACCTGCCCTCCCAGTCCGCGGTTATTCCCGAGGCGGGAAGCTTGACCATCACCGCTTATCCCGCCAGGGACCGGTACAGCAGCCTGGTGCTGGCCTCGGATGATCCCGACATAGACGCCAAGGTCGATACCGTGGTACTGGAACCGGGCCTTTCAATGCTTACCGACACCCTCTCCCAAAAGTCAGGCGACCGGGCCCGGGAATTGAACGAAAGGGCCCGGGAAAGGGCCGGGGATATTTCCGCCGCCCTTAAGTCCCTCAACGAGGAAGCGGGGACCTTGGTCAACAAAAGGGATATTGAAAGCGTACGGCGCTCCCGGGTCATAGCGGTTACCGTACAATCCCTGGAGGCCCGGTTGAATGAACAGCTCAACGAGTTGGGCAGGGAAATCGGTTCCGAGCCGGCCTTTTCCACCGTATCCCTAAAGGAAAACAAAAGCCGGAGCTACGTCTTTTATAAGCCCCTCCTCTACCGGCTGGATACGGATGAGGACTATTACCGGGGCCTTATACGGCTTGAGGTAAGCATTGATTCGATTATCACCGAGGTCCGTTCCGGCCAGGGGTTGGTCCTGGAATTGACCGCCGTCGTCGCCCTGATCGCCGTGGTGATGGGCGTCCTGGGGGCCCTGATTTTTTCGAGCCTGATCTTAAGGCCCATCACCGCCCTGGTAAGCCATGTGGAGCTGATCCGCGATACGGAGGACAAAACCCTTCTTGCGGGGGTGGACATAGCGGTCAAGGGCCGGGATGAAATCGCCGTTCTGGGCTCTACGATCAACGATATGACCCACGGCATGGTAAAGGCCGCCCTGGCCGCTTCGGATCTTTCCATAGGCAAGGAATTCCAGAAAAGGTTCATACCCCTGGATTTGGACAGGGGGGGCAACAAGCTTACCACGGGCCTTAAGGATACCGGAAACGTCCGGTTCTTCGGCTATTACGAGGGGGCCAAGGGCATATCGGGGGATTACTTCGATTATTTGAATCTGGACGGCCGCTATTTTGCGATCATCAAGTGCGATGTGGCCGGTAAGGGCGTTCCCGCGGCCCTTATTATGATCCAGGTGGCCACCATGTTTCTGAACCACTTCAAACAGTGGAAACCCACCGAAAAGGGCATGCGTATCGAGGAAGTGGTCTATCAAATCAACGACTTTATCGAGGCCCTTGCCTTTAAGGGCCGTTTCGCCGCCTTTACCCTCTGTCTTTTCGATTCCCGGACGGGGCTGGTCCGTTTCTGCAATGCCGGGGACAATGTGATCCATTGGTACGACGCCTCCGCGGGAAGGATGAAGACCCTTACCCTTCAGGAAACCCCCGCCGTGGGGGTGCTCCCCAATTCCCTCGTCGAGTCAAAGGGGGGTTACACGGTTCAAAGCCTGACCATAGACCGGGAGGATATACTGTTCCTCTACACGGATGGTATTGAAGAGGCCAAACGCCGTTTTAGGGACAGGGACTTTAATGAAATCATCTGTACCGAAGGGAAAAAGGACACCCCCCACGGCGGCCATACCGTAGGCCAGGGCGCCGAGGAGCTGGGCCCCGGCAGGGTCGAGGCCATTATCAACGCTGTGATGAACAAACGGATCTACATCCTCCACAAGTACCATAATCCCGAAGGGGAGGATCAGGATCTGAACTTTGATTTTACCGGCTGTGAAGGCACGGTTGAGGAGGCCGTTATGGCCATGGTTTCGGTGGAAAAAATGTTTCGTATCTACAGGGACCCCAGGGCGGACGCCGATTCCCGGGTGCCGGTGGATAAAAAGATCGATGAATTCCTCAGGAAACACTTTCTCCAGTACCGGAATTATTGCCTGGAAACAAGAGAAAGCCCTGGAAATGACGCGTATATGTATTATACTCATATAAGAGAGGATGATCAGTACGACGATCTGACTATCCTGGGCATCAACAGGAAATAAAACGCGCGTAAGGGGGAAATATGAGTTTCAGCGATACCTTGAAGGATATTCTGGATCAGGGCCTGCAGGTTTCACGGGAAGCGGCCGAAAGGGCCGGTAAAAAAACCAAGGAACTGGGGCAAAAAACCCTTGAGGCTTCGGCGAATTTTGCCGTTAAGGCGGGGGCCAAGGTTCAGGAAATGGGGGAAAAGGGCGTTCTTATGGTGGAAATAAAGCAGCTGGAAGGCCAGGTAAAGAAGCTTATCGCCCGGCTCGGGGCCGAAGTTTACAAGACCTTTGAAGGCGGCGCTCCCCTTGATTTCGAGGAACCCGAAATGCGGAAGCTTTTGGACGAAATCTCCTCATTGCGGGACGCGATTAACCTGCGGGAGGAAGAATTAAAAAAGCCGGATGAGGGGATAAAATTGAAGTAAAACAGCATAGCTCCGGCTTTTCCCGGCTAATAGGGGTTTAAAATTAAAAAAAATTAACAAATTCCCGTCGTCTTCTTGACATTATTTTTATAAT
This sequence comes from Treponema sp., assembly GCA_031273835.1. Lineage (GTDB taxonomy): Bacteria > Spirochaetota > Spirochaetia > Treponematales > Breznakiellaceae > JAISRD01. The sequence continues at coordinate 3,086 of JAISRD010000237.1, forward strand.
CCCGTATATTAACAGGGACTTTTAACTGCTTGAATGACCGGTTCACGCCGGATCTGGTAAGAATCGTCAGTTTCATACGGGGTTATCTCCGGATGGAAAGTCCACAAATAAAGATACGAAAACCGGGGAAAGGTACTTGACAAGGGCCTTCAAGGTGTAGTAATGTCTGCAAACGTCCCCAGCGGGGCGTGTAGAACCCGAAGGGTTCTACTAAGAATGATGCTCTGGCATCATTCCGTGATCTTTGGCAACAAGCCCTCTGTGGAGGGCGTTAGGGAAGGGGAGAGAAAGAAAGCCGAGAAGGGGCTGACTGTTCAGGTAACAGGCGGCCGTTTCGAGAGAAGCGTATTGATGAGGGCCGGGACAGGGCCCCGGGCCTTTGGGGGTAACACTCCGGGGGCTGGGAATGTTCCGGTCAGGGGACGGCGG
>JAISRD010000256.1 GCA_031273835.1 Treponema sp.
CATGAAAAGGTAAACGCAGACGGCGCCGGACAGGAGCGCCGGACGCCGAAATTGCCGACAAGGCGGGACAGGGTTCCCGTCTTGCCGGTTTTTTTTAGGGCGCCGGGGCCCCCGCGGACAGGAAGAACATATTTAACCACAGCGTAACGCGGCGCGGGAGGGGGAGGAGAGCGGTGGCGGGTCAGACCGGCAAACCGGACATTGGGCGTTGCGAGAAAAACGGATTTGCGGCAGAATGGAGGTGTGGAAGGCCGAACGCAGATTGTCGTTGAGTTTAACAAAGCGGCCTTTAGGCATGGCTGTACGGAAGCGGACAAACACCTCCTTATCGGTTTTGACCGTGGTGGAAATTTGCTGGAAGTTTATAATACAAAGGACGAGCAAACAATCAACGTATTTCATGCCATGAAATGCAGGAATATATATCTGCGGCTGCTCAAGGCGAGGTAAGGGAGAAGTATGGCGGTAATGACCGAAGAAGAAGCATGGGCGCTGGATGAAGAGGTAACGAGGAAGGCTCCCAAAGTAAGCGGTGACGGGACTCATGGTTTCTTTGCGCGGAACAAGGAAGCCACCGTCATTTTTGTGGATCATGTTTCCGCCACATGGCTCCGCGTCCAGTCCGAAGTCACCCATAAAACCTCCACTGAAATTATCGGCGAACTTATCCGGGAAAAAATAGCAGTTTCTCTCTAAATGATACTACAGAAGCATTGGTTAAATCTACCGCCGCCGCGGTTCCAGCGAAGGTGCGTCCCCCTTCCAGGTAAAGAACAGGGGCGTCTTGCCGATGCTTATTTCAGTTACGGCGCCGAGAGGGCGGCCCTCGCCTGAGGAAATATCCCACCGGCATTGTTCCCCGCCGGGAAGGGTAAGCAGGGCCGGAACGGCGCCGCCCCATTCGTTCCAAATGATGAGGGTATTTTCCCCGCCGGGGCCTTTGAAACCGAGGGCGACGGTCCGGCCGGGAAGGTTCCGGCGCAGGGGCCAGTCCGGCCTGTATTCGGTCCCGGCCAGATGACGGGCGCAGAGGCCGTAGGCTTCAAAGCCGTTTTTGGGGCTGCGATCATAGTGGAGCAGGCCGAAATAGTATTCCGAATTCAGCCGGGAGGGCGCTTCGCCCTTATTGTAGTCTTCCTTGAATTCAAACCAGCTAAGGACCCGCACCTCCCTCGCCGCGAAACCCGCCAGGGTTTTTACGATATCCCGGGGGAAGTTCTTTTCCAGAACCATGCTGGGATACCAGCCTCCGGTGGGATACCCCACTTCGGTAATCCACAGTTCCCCCGGAAAATCAAATTCCGCCGTCAGCTTGGCCAGTTTGTCGTAGAGCCTTACCGAACCTCCGGGGTTCATCGCATAGGGGTGGAACGAGAGGGCGTCCGCGTAATCCATGGCGCCGCTCTTAAAAAGCCTGCGGGCATAGCCTGAGGGGGCCCGTACCAGAGAGCCCGCCAGTATCCTGGCGCCGGGATCGATACGGCGTATAAGCTGCGCCGCCGCGCCGCTCAGGGTGAAAAAATCCTTATCGGATCTTTTCCAGAAACGGTTTATATTTGGTTCATTCCAGATTTCATAGGCGTCAATGCGCCCTTTGTAACGGGTAACCACCTTTTCCACATAGTTAAGGTAATGGGGAAGATCTTCGGGGGCTATGCTTTTTTCGCTGTTGAGCCATGGGGCGTCGTAGGCCAGGATGGCGATGAGTTTTTTCCCCGCCGCCTTGCTGTCGTCTACATAGACGTCCCAGGAGGAAAAATCCCATTTTCCCGGTTCCGGTTCCAGGATGTTCCAGCTGCAATCCCGCCGCATCCAGATTACTCCCTGCCTGTCCAGCAGTTCAAAGTCTTCGGGGCCGACTCCGCCTCTTTTATAGGGGGAGGCGCCGAAAAAATCCTCAGGAACGGTCCTGGCGGTGTTGACGGAATAGGGCGGGGTGGCGCAGGATAAAAAAACAAGGATCGCCGGAAGTACCGTAAAGCAGGCCGGTGTCCTGCCGTTTCTTTTCATGGGCCTTCCATGGTATACTTGATTATGGGAAAAGAAAACCCCCCTGGCGGCGTACTACAGGAGCGGCGCCTCGTATCAATATTCTTTGCGCCGCATTTTGCGCCGCCGCCATAACCCTACCGGTCATCGTCATGGATAAATTCGGCGTACTCAAACAGTACTTCGGTTACACAGATTTCCGTCCCGGACAGGAGGAGGTAATCGACGCGATCCTTGAAAGGCGGGATGTACTGGCCGTAATGCCCACCGGGGCGGGTAAGTCCCTCTGCTACCAGATCCCCGCCCTGATGCTTGACGGCCTTTCGGTGGTGATCTCCCCGCTTATCTCCCTGATGAAGGATCAGGTGGAGGCCCTGCGCAGTTCCGGAATTCACGCGGCCTACCTGAACAGCTCCCTTTCCCGTTCCGAATACGCCGACATATCGGGCCGCGCCCTGCGGGGGGAATACACGGTACTGTATGTCGCCCCGGAGCGGCTTGCCGGGGAAGATATGCGCCGGCTTACGGAGGCTGTTCCCATTTCCCTTGCGGTGATAGACGAAGCCCACTGCGTCTCCCAATGGGGGCATGATTTCAGGCCCGGTTATCTTAACATCGCTTCTTTTATCGGCGCCCTTAGAAAACGCCCCGCTACGGCGGCCTTTACCGCCACGGCCACCGCCAAGGTCAGGGAAGATATACTCCGTCTGCTTAAGCTTAAGGGGCCCCTCATGATCAGTACCGGCTTTGATCGGCCCAATCTTTACTTTGAGGTGCAGAGGCCCAGGGACAAATACCTTGCCCTGCTGGAATGTCTTAGGGCGAGGAAGAACAGGAGCGGCATCATCTACTGCGCCACGAGAAATACCGTGGAGGAACTGCACCGCAGGCTGGGGGACCGGGATTTTCCGGTAACCAGGTATCACGGGGGCTTAAGCGATGAAGAGCGCCGGGCGAACCAGGATGATTTTATTTATGATCGCAGGCCCATCATGACGGCGACCAACGCATTCGGCATGGGGATCGACAAGTCCAATGTGTCCTTTGTGATACACTACAACATGCCTAAAAACATAGAAAGTTACTACCAGGAAGCGGGCCGTGCGGGGCGGGACGGAGAGGCGGCGGACTGCATACTCCTCTACAGCCCCCAGGATGTACGGATCAACAAATTTCTTATCAAATCGGCGCCGGAAAAACCGGATCATAGTTCCGGCGGGGCCGCCCTTATCAAACACAATGAAGAACTCCTTAAGCAGATGACCTTTTACGCGACAAGTTCCGATTGTCTCAGGTCCAGGCTGCTGGCCTATTTCGGCGAAGCCTCTTCCGGCTTCTGCGGAAACTGTTCCAACTGCGATACGGCCTTTGACGAAACGGATATCACCGTAGCGGCGCAGAAAATTCTTTCCTGCGTGTACAGGCTGAAGGAACGGGGAGCCCGCTACGGCAGATCCATGGTGATTGAAATACTCCGGGGCGGGGGAAGCGAAAAACTCCGCCGCGCCGGACTCGACAGTTTAAGCACCTACGGGATCATGGTCGGCGCCGATCCTCACCGGATAAGGCTTATCATTGACGAGCTGATCAGAAAGGGGTATCTGGGTACGGAGGGAGACGAGTACCCCGTGCTCTGCCTGAATGAAAAGTCCCGTTCCGTTCTGCGGGGGGAAACAAAACTCGTTATGATGCTGCCCCGCCCTGCGGTAAAAACCGGCCGCCCCGTTCAGGCTGCCGTTGCGGGCACAGTCGCCGCCGCGGACACCGCCGCCTTTCCCATTGATGAGGCTCTTTTTTCCCGCCTTAAGGAACTGCGTTCTTCCCTGGCGCGGGCCGCCGCCCTGCCGTCCTATGTGATTTTTTCCGACGCGGCCCTGCGGGATATGTGCCGCAGGCGGCCCGTAACGGCGGCGCAGTTTCTGGATGTTTCCGGCGTGGGCGAAGTCAAGCTCCGCCGTTACGGGGAAGCCTTTATGGCGGCGATACGGGAATTTGACCGCCGGGACGCTGAGGCGACCTAAATAACAAGAAAACATGAGGATCCTCCGTGGACCTTGCGTTTTTTTCCCTTTTTCACGCCCTCCGTTTTCCGGCCTGACTTTTTTTGGCAAAATTGATATACTGTACCCATGCCAGAGATCTCCAAACCCTCCGCCCCAGCCGGTAAGATCATTCCCGTTGCCATAGAGGATGAAGTTAAGACCGATTATCTTAACTATGCCATGTCCGTTATTGTGGCCCGGGCATTGCCGGACGTGCGGGACGGCCTTAAGCCGGTTCACCGGCGTATCCTCTATGCCATGGACGAGATGGGCCTGCGGCCGAATTCGGCCACCAAAAAATGCGCCCGTATTGTCGGCGATACCATGGGTAAGTATCACCCCCACGGGGACCTGGCAATCTATGACGCCCTGGTCCGTATGGCCCAGGATTTTTCCCTTCTCCATCCGCTGATTCAGGGTCAGGGTAATTTCGGTTCCCTGGACGACGATCCTCCGGCGGCGATGCGCTATACCGAGGCAAAGCTCTCCAAACTCGGGAACGAGATGCTCGCCGATCTGGAAAAGGAAACCGTCGAGTTTGCCCCCAACTATGACGAATCCCTCAATGAGCCCACGGTGCTTCCCGCGGCGGTACCCAATCTGCTCGTTAACGGTTCCAGCGGTATCGCCGTGGGCATGGCCACCAATATGGCCCCCCACAACCTTGGGGAAGTATGCGAGGCGGTCTGTGCCTATATCGATAATCCTGATATTTCCATCGGAGAACTCTCAAAATATGTGCTGGGTCCCGATTTTCCCACGGGGGGCATCATTTTCGGACGCCGGGGCATACAGGAAGCCTTTAAGACAGGCCGGGGAAAAATACTTGTCCGGGGCCGCTTTGCCCTGGAAACCGCCAAGAACGGCAGGGAACTTATTGTCTTTACCGAGATTCCCTATAATGTCAACAAGAAACTTTTGCTGGAACGCATCGGTACTTTAGTCAAAGAAAAAACAATCGACGGCATTGCCAATGTGAACGATGAATCGGACCGCGAGGGTATACGGGTTGTGGTGGAGCTTAAGAAGGGAGCTATCTTCAAGGTAGTGCTGAACCAGCTCTTTTCCAATACCCAGCTTCAAACCACCTTCGGGATCATCAACCTTGCACTGGTGAACGGCAAACCCCAATGCCTCAACCTCCAGGAACTGATCCGCTTCTTTGTGGAGCACCGGGTGGATGTGGTTACCCGCAGGACCCGTTACGAACTCCGCAAGGCGGAAGAGCGGGCCCATATTTTAGAGGGTCTTATCATCGCCTTGGCCAACATCGACGAAGTAGTGGCGATTATCAAGGCTTCCAGGGACATCAATACCGCCAAAACAAGGCTCCAGGAACGGTTCAGCCTTTCCGAAATTCAGGCCCAGGCGATTGTGGATATGCGCCTTGGTCGGCTTACCGGCCTTGAAATCGAGAAGATAGAACAGGAACTGGCGGAATTAAAGGCCCGGATCGCCTACTTCAAATCGCTCCTGGAGGACAAACAAAAACTCCTGGGGGTGATCACGGATGAAATCAGGGGGATATCCGAAAAATACGGGGAACGGCGCCGTACCGAGATTGTCGCCGGGGAAGTGGAAAATATCAACATTGAGGATCTTATTAAGAAGGAAGAGATGATGATCCTCATCTCCAACATGGGTTATATCAAACGGGTTCCGGTTTCCAGCTACCGGAACCAGGGCCGGGGCGGCAAGGGCATGCAGAGCGCCAAGCTCAGCGAGGACGATTTTATCAATCAGATCTTCGTCGCCTCCACCCACGAGTACATCACCTTTATCACCAGCGCCGGCAAGGCCTATTGGATGAAGGTACACGAACTGCCCGAGGGGAGCCGTACCGGTAAGGGCGCCCACATTAAGGGCCTGCTTACGGTTTCCCCCAACGAGGAGATCGCCGCCATTGTTTCATTCAAGGAACTGGTTTCCGATCAATACCTCTTTATGGCCACTGCCCGGGGCATTGTGAAAAAAGTACAGATCACCGAATTTGCCAATGCCAAGACCAGGGGGGTCATCGCCATTAAGCTTGACGAGGGGGACAGGCTCGTGAGCGCCCTCCTTACCGGGGGAAATGACGAGGTGCTTCTTATCAGCCGTAAGGGCCAGGCCCTTCGTACAAGCGAAGATCAGATCCGTCCCTTAGGCCGTTCCTCCCGGGGCGTTAGCGGCATGAAGCTGAGGCGTGATGATGAATTGGCCGGAGTGCTCCGGGTGGACAGGGGCGTTGACGAAAACGGGGCGGCAAAAAAGGCCTCACGTATCGAGCGTATGCTGATCATCTCCGAATTCGGTTACGGCAAGCGGGTGGACTTTAGCGAGTTCGGTTCCCACGGCCGGGGTACCGGGGGTCAGAAAATTTACACCGTTACCGAGAAAGCCGGCGAGATTGCCGGCTGTGTGAGCGTACTGGATGACGAGGAGATCATGTGTATTTCAAGCCAGGGCAAGTCCATCAAACTTAAGACCAAGTCTATCCGGGTCATGGGCCGCGGCGCCCAGGGGGTCCGTATCGTCAGCATCGACAGGCCCGACTTTGTTATCGGCATGGACCGCGTCATAAAAGAAGAAGAGGAAGAAGAGCCGCCCCGGGAATTGGATTTCGGAAATCCCCCGGATGAAGCTCCCCGGCCTGAAGGCGGGGAATTAGACTCCATTGAGGATAAACAAGATTGAGGATAAACAAGATTGAAGGAGAAGACAATGATGACAAAAAAGAACCGGCATTTTAAAGAGCCGGCGCTTGTTTTACTTGTATCAGGATTATTGCTGATCCTCGGCAATTCCTGTGCGCAAACTCCGGACGCAGCCGCGTCCGGCGGAGGGACCCTTGCCCAAATAAGCGGACGGATCTGGAAATTGGCGGAAATCAGGACCGCCGCCGGAACTACCCGGCTTGACAGGGAAAAACTGGATTCCAAAGGCAGGGGAGATGATTTTACCCTTAGGATCGACAGTGACAGAATAAGCGGAAAAGCCTCGCCAAACCGCTATACATCGGGCTATAAGACCGGCGTCGCCGATTCCCTGACGATTTTATTCCCGGCGAGTACCCAGATGGCCGCCCTTTACGATCCCGAAGGAATAGGGGAAAGGGAATACTTTGATTACCTCATGAAGGTCAAACGCTGGAATTTGAATCAGGACAGACTGGAATTGTATACCAGTGATGGGGCAGGTGAAGAAGCGGTCCTGATCTATGTCAATTGAGAAAGTCCGGGAATATTTAAAAGCCTGGAACAGAGAGGGGGATATCATTGAAATGAACGCCTCCACCGCCACTGTGGCCGATGCCGCCGCATCGCTGGGGGTGATTCCCGCCCGCATTGCCAAAACTATTTCCCTTAAAGCCGCTTGTGTGCCTTTACCGGGAAACGAAACGGGCACTGGGGACCAAGCGGCGGCTATGCTGGTAGTATGCGCCGGGGACATGAAACTCGATAACCGTAAATTCAAGGATTTTTTCGGTTTCAAGGCCAAGATGCTCAGCCCTGAAGAAGCCCTGGAATATACGGGGCACGCCATAGGCGGCGTTTGTCCTTTCGGCCTTCCCGGCGGCATACCGGTTTATCTGGATGTTTCCATGAAACGATTTGAAACCGTGTATCCCGCCTGCGGCAGCGGCAATTCGGCCATTGAACTAAGGCCCGATGAACTTGAAAAATACGGCCGGAATAAAATGTGGGTAGATGTTTGCAAACCGATTGAAAGCGCCTGAATGTTTCACGTGAAACATACATCTTGTTATTTAGCGTTCATCCTTAAAAGGACGAAATAACAAGCCGCCGTTTTACTCCCTCGGTCCGGGTGTCGCAGAGGTCCACGCGGATTTTATTGTCCTCGAAGGCCGGCATGTAGGCAAAAAGGTTGCTCCCTAAAGTGCCGGACGCTTCCCGAACCGTGATCGACCTGAATACCCCGATATTACGCCCTATATCGTCAAACTTTTCCAGTTTGATGCGTTCGGGATCGGCGTTGTTTTTTTTGTATAGAACGATTTCCCAGGATTGTTCTTCATCGTTGATTATCAGCTCCCCCCGAAGGTATTGAGCGGCGGTTTCCCTTCTGCCGATGAGATAGGACACTATCTTAACCGGGATGGGTTCGGCAAAGGCCTGGATATAAGTACAGATACCAAGGATCAGGCAAAAAACTATTCTTTTCATATACACCTCATAGTCATTTTCGGTATTCGTTATACTATACAGTAGCATTTTGTTTCACGTGAAACAAATAGGACCTGAGAAGCTTCCTTATAAATAAAAAAATGTCCGGAAACTCGGTTCCCGGACATTTTCAGCGTTAAAGGGATCTTAATCAGGGATAGAATCCCGACGGGGCCTCGTTCAGGTTAATCATAATGTTTTTCATCTGGGTGTAGTGTTCCAGAATAACCTTATGGGTCTCCCTGCCTATGCCGGATTTTTTGTAGCCGCCGAAAGGCGCTCCCGCGGGGATGGAGTTGTAGGTGTTGACCCACATACGGCCGGTCTCAATGGCCCGGGAAACCCGGATGGCCCGGTTCAGATCCCTGGTCCAGACCGCGCCGCCCAGTCCGTAGACCGAATCGTTGGCCATTTTGATCACCTCGTCCTCGGTTTTGAATTTGATGATCGCCGCCACGGGCCCGAAGATTTCCTCCTGGGCGACCCGCATATCGTTGGTTACGTCCGCCAGCAGGGTGGGCTGTATGAAGAAGCCTTTGTCCAGCCCGCCTGAGGTGATCCGCTCGCCGCCGGCGATGACCCTGGCCCCCTCCTTCTTGCCAATATCGATATACTCAAGCACATCCTTCATGTGGGCTTCGTAGATCAGGGAGCCCATCTGGGTGGCGGGGTCCAGGGGATCTCCCACCTTGATCTTCTTGAACGCCTCCACCGCCTTTTTGACAAATTCGTCGTAGATCTTCTCCTGCACGAAGACCCGGGAACCGGCGCAGCAGACCTGGCCCTGGTTAAAGAGTATCCCCAGCTGCAGGCCGTCTATGGCAATATCCATGTTGCAGTCGTCAAAATAGATGTTCGCCGATTTGCCTCCCAATTCCAGGGTCGCAGGGATCAGCTTGGAAGCCGCGGCATCCGCCACCGCGCAGCCGATTTCCGTGGAGCCCGTGAAGGCAAGTTTGGAGAACCCTTCGTGCTTCAGCATATAATCGCCGGATTTGGAACCCGAGCCGGTGATCACGTTGAAAACCCCCGGGGGTAGCACATCCTGAATAAGTTCCGCCAGGCGGAGGACGCTCAGGGACGTATAACTTGAGGGCTTAAATACCGTACAACAGCCCGAGGCCAGTACCGGGGCGAGTTTCCAGGCCGCCATGAG
>JAISRD010000080.1 GCA_031273835.1 Treponema sp.
ATGGAAACCTTGGAAACCCCCCGCGTTATACCCCTCCGGACGGAGCAGAAAACTTTAGATACCTGGGATCTCTCGAAACTCTACCCGGATGATCAAGCCTGGGCCGCGGACCTGGAAGAATACGCCCGCAGAACCGAAGCTCTTTCCTCCTACCGGGGCAGCCTGGGAAAATCCGCCGAAAACCTTGCCGCCTACCTGGACTTTTCCCGGGATTTCGGCCTTTTGGCGGAACGGCTCGGCTATTACAGCGAACTCCGGGAAACCGAAGACGAGGGCTCAAGCGCCGCCCGTACCATGACGGGTAAATTTATGATGGCCTCGGCAAAGGCCCAGGCGGCATCGTCCTGGGCGGCGCCGGAAATTCAGGCCGTCCCCGACGGGATCATGGCGGAATTCCTGGATCATCCCCGTATGGCCGAATACCGGATCTACCTTAAAAGGATACTCCGCTACAAGCCCTACATCTTAAGCGACAGGGAAGAGCGTATCATAGCCCTCCAGTCCGAAGGGGAGGACCTGGCGAACCAGGCCTTTTCGGTGCTTACCAACGTGGATATGGACTTCGGCCTCATCGACACCCCGGAGGGGAAACAGCCCCTTTCCCAATCCAGCTGGACGGTATTCATGGAAAACCCCGACCGGGAACTGCGCCAAAGGGCCTACCGGGCTTTCTACGGGGTCTTTAAGGCCCACAAAACCACCCTGGCCGCGCTGTATTCCGGCTCGGTAAAAAACGACGTTATCCGCGCCCGCGTGCGGGGTTATCCCTCGGCCAGGGCGGCGGCCCTTTTTCCCGACGACGTGCCGGAACCGGTTTACGATAACCTTATCGCCACGGTAAACGCCAATCTCGCCCCCCTTCACCGTTACTACGGCCTGCGCAAACGGGCCCTTAAACTGGAGGAACTGCGGCACTACGACGTATACGTCCCCCTGGCGGGGGGGGTAAAGAAGAGAACCCCCTGGAACGAGGCGGTGGACCTGGTTTCGCGGGCCCTGGCCCCCCTGGGGGATGAATACGTCTCGACCCTGCGGGGGGGCCTCCTGGGCCGCTGGGCGGACCGCTATGAAAACAAGGGCAAGCGGAGCGGGGCCTTTTCCGCGGGGAGCTATACGGGGGACCCCTACATACTGATGAACTACAAGGACGACTCGGTGCGGGACCTCTTTACCCTGGCCCACGAAGGGGGCCATTCCATGCATTCCTGGTATTCCGCCCGGTCCAACCCGTTTATGCACTACAACTACACCATATTCGAGGCCGAGGTGGCCAGTACCTTTAACGAGGAACTCCTGTTCCGCTATCTGCAAAAAACCGCCTCCACCCCGGAACTGAAACGTTATATCCTCAACAAGCGGGCCGACGACTTTCTTTCCACCCTGTACCGGCAGACCATGTTCGCCGAATTTGAAAAACGTACCCACGAGCTTGAGGAGGGGGGGGTCCCCCTCACGGCGGATCTGCTCCGGGGGGAGTACCGGAAACTCCTGGAAAAGTACTTCGGAAGCGCGATGGTCCTGGAGGAGGAAAGCGATCTGGAGGGCCTGCGCATCCCCCATTTTTACCGGGCCTTTTATGTGTACAAGTACGCCACGGGAATTTCCGCGTCCTGCGCCCTGGCGGAACGGGTGCTTTCCGGGGGGGCAAAGGAACGCTCCGATTACTTTGTCTTTCTTAAATCGGGGGGCTCCCGCTTTCCCCTGGAATCCCTTAAGGCGGCCGGGGTGGATATGTCGGGCCCCGCCCCGGTGGAAGCGGCCTGCGCTGCCTTCGGACGGCTCGTGGACGAGCTGGAAGGGCTCCTGCCTTAGCCGTCTAGTCCGAAGGCCGGAAATCCGCTATACTTCTTAAAACAACAGGAAGAGGAGAAAACATGATTCGAGGCGGAGATATCGTCAAGGGCAGCTGCCTGCTCCAAAAGGGCCAGCCCTACCTCGTGGTGGAACGGGAATTTCACAACCCCGGTAAGGGAACCGCCATTGCCCGCATCAAAATGAAGAGCATCAAAGACGGCTCGGTCCTGAGCCTGACCATACCTACCCAGCAGGAAGTTGAGGACGCGGAGGTTGCCGTCACCGCCTGTCAGTACCAGTATTCCGATCTGGACAACTACCACTTTATGGACAACGAATCCTACGATCAGCATGAAGTGCCCATTACCGAAATGGAAGACAAGAAATACTATCTGCAGGAAGGGCAGTCCTACGAGCTTACCATCTGGGAAGGAAAGGTCATTGACATCAAGATCCCCTACAAGGTGGTTTTTACCGTCGCGGAAAGCGAGAACTATGTAAAGGGCGATACGGTATCGGGGGCCACCAAGCCCATCACCACCGAGACGGGGCTTACCGTGCGGGTCCCCCTGTTTATCAAGCAGGGAGAAAAGATCCTGGTTAATACGGAAACCAACGAATACGTGGAGCGGGTTAACGCGTGATTGGCAGGCCGGGGTATGGCCCCAGGAACCCGCTCACCGGTTCACGGGGCATCTTCATTCTCCCGCTATTGACCAGACCCTGCCGTCCCTGATATAGATCCCGGCCTTTTTCCCCGTACTCAGGTAATAATTCACAAAAGACTGATCAAAGCCCTGGCTGGTAAAGAGGTTCCTCCCCTCGGCCATGGCGATTTCCGTAAAGCTGTTCCCGGCGAAGGCCCCCTGGCCTATAAAGGTAAGGCGGCGGGAGACGCTCAGCGAATCAAGCCTGTTTCCCGCGAAGGAACGCACCCCCAGGGAAACGAGGCCTTCGGGGAGGACCAGGGCGCTGATCCGGTTACCCTGAAAGGCTTCGTATTCTATGGCCTTAAGGCTTTGGGGAAGGGTCAGGGAACTTAACTGATTCCCGGCAAAGGCGCAGTACCCTATGGTTTGGACCCCTTCGGGGATGTCCACCGATTCGAGCTCCCTTGCGTAAAAGGAACGGGGCCCTATGACCGTAACCTGCCGGCCCCCTATCTTCGCGGGGATCGCCACGTTACGGGAGTTTCCCCGGTAGGCGGTAATGGTAACCCCGCCGCCCCTGTTCTGGACCAGCTCAAAATCCGGGGCCTCCCCCGCCGGGGTTTCCACCGGAACTTCCGCCGGGCCGCTTTCCGGCGCGGCCTGGGAAAAGACGGAAACGGCAAGGAACAATTGCCCGCATAAAAGTCCGCGCAGGAGTCCTCGGAGGACTCCGGGCGAAAGGACGGCACAGAAGGGGCCCCGCATGGCGCTCTAGGCTTCCCAGGATTCCCAGTGGACCCGTGCGGGATCAAAGCGGTCCTTGGGGCGGGCCTCCCCGGCGGGATAGCCCAGGGCGATGAGGCCCAGGGGGACAATGTGGGAGGGCAGGGCGAATTTTTCCGAAAAGGAACGGACCCGGCCCTTGTCGGGATACCAGCCCAGCCAGACCCCGCCTAAACCTTCCCCGGTAATTTGAAGCAGGGCGTTCTCCATGGCGGCGGAAAGATCCTGGACCCAGAAGGCGTCTTCCCCGGCGCCCGCAGCGGGATTTTTTCCGTAATCCGGGTCCCCCTTCTTAAGATCGGCGCAGCAGGCGATCACCGCCGCGGCGGAAGCGCACATCTTGGCCCAGGGGCTCATGGCGGCCACGGCCTCCCTGTCCTCCCGCCCCGTAATCACCAGAAATTCCCAGGGCTGCCTGTTATGGGCCGAGGGGGCCTGGAAAGCCGCCCTGAGTATCCGTTCTATTTTTTCCCGTTCCACCTGTTTCGGAAGGAAATTCCGCACCGAACACCGTTCAAAAATCGCATTCATCATTCACTCCTAAATAAGGAGTATACCCTATTTTACGCGTTTTTACAGCCGCCGGGGGGACGGTTCGTCTGTACAGGGGCTTTCCCTTTTGCTACACTGGGCCCATGAAGACTACCCTGCTCCACCCCTGGCACGAGGAGGCCGGGGCTCGTTTTGCCCCCTTTGCGGGCTTTGACATGCCCATCCGGTATCCCCCGGGGACGGTGGAGGAACACAGGCTCTGCCGCCGTTCCGCGGGGCTCTTTGACATTGATCACATGGGGCGCTTTGCCCTTTCCGGCGGCGCCGCGGGGGAAGCCCTGTCCGCCCTTGTTTCCGGCCCCGTGCTGGACATGAAGGCCGGGGAGGCCCGCTACAGCCTGCTGCTGAACGAGGGGGGCGGAATCATCGACGACCTTTTTATATACCGCCTTTCCGAAGAGGCCCCTTACGGGAAGGACCCCTGGCTTATCGTGGTTAACGCGGGAAACCGGGAGGGGGATTTTGCCTGGTTCCGGCAGCGCCTTCCCCGGAGTCTCAGCCTGCGGGATATTTCCGCCGAAACCTGCATGATCGCGGTCCAGGGTCCCCGGGCGGCGGAACTGCTGGATCTGCTGGCGGACAAACCGGGGGCCTTTTCTTCCCTGCCCCGGGCGGCCCTGGGGACCCTCACTCTTGCGGGGATTTCCGTCAGGGCGGGCCGGACCGGCTATACCGGAGAGGACGGGGCGGAACTTTTCTACGGCGCGGGGGAGGCCCTGAGCTTGTGGAAGACCCTGCTTGCCAAAGCGGAGGAGGCCGGTATTGAGGCCGGCCCCGTGGGGCTCGCGGCCAGGGATTCCCTGCGTTTCGAGGCGGGCATGCCCCTCCACGGCCATGAGATAGGCCCCGGCATAAGCCCCCCGGAGGCCCTGCTCTCCTGGGCCTGTGATTTTTCAAAGGACTTTATAGGGAAGGAGGCCCTGGCCGCCCAAAAAGCCGCGGGGCTTAAGCGTAAGCTGGTAACCCTCAACGTAACGGGGGGGGTCCCCCGCGAAGGGTACAGGGTCCTCAACGGCGAAGGCGGGGAAATCGGCGTTGTGGCCGCCGGAATGTTCTGCCCCACGGTGGGGACCTATTCGGCGAACGCCTTTGTTCCCCCGGAATACGCGGCGACCGGAACGAAGCTGGCGGTGGAAATACGGGGAAACCCAAAGGCCGCGGAGGTGGTTAAACGGCCCCTCTATACGCCGGTATACAGAAGACAAAAATTCATGAAAGAGGTGAAAAAATGAAATTAGACGCCGACGCCCGGTACGCGAAAACCCACGAATGGGCCCGCAGGGACGGGGAACTTTATACCGTGGGGCTCTCCTTCCACGCCCAGGAAAGCCTCGGTGACATTGTATTTGTGGATCTGCCGAAAAAGGGGATGTCCTTTAAGGCGGGCGCTTCCTTCGGGGCCATTGAATCGGTCAAGGCGGCAAGCGATCTCTACCTGCCCGTTTCAGGGACCATCGCCGAAATAAACGACGCCCTGGCCGGGGCCCCGGAAAGGGTGAACAAGGACTGTTACGGCGAAGGCTGGCTTGTCAAGGTTCAGCCGGAAGAGGACTCCGGTTTTGACGCCCTCCTTTCACCGGCGGATTATGAAAAAAGCGCCGCATCGGAGGAATAGTGCCTTATATCCCCGTAACAGCCTCCCAGCGCGGCGAGATGCTTGCGGCCTTGGGCCGCGCTTCCATAGAGGAACTCTTCGCGGACATTCCTCGGCAATTCCGCTTTCCCCCCCTGGATTTGGACGAAGGCCTGAGCGAAACCGAAACGCTCCGGGAAATTTCCGCCCTGGCGGATCGGAACATCAACGCCGATACGAGCCTGTGGTTTTTGGGGGCCGGTGCGTACAACCACTTTGTTCCCGCCGCGGTGGGAGCCCTGGCCTCCCGGGGGGAATTCCTTACCGCCTATACCCCCTACCAGGCCGAGGTAAGCCAGGGAACTCTGCAGGCTATCTTTGAATACCAGAGTATGATCGCCGGCCTTACCGGCATGGACGTGGTAAACGCCGGCCACTACGACGGCGCCGCCGCCCTGGCCGAGGCCGTAATCATGGCGCTGAAACACGCCGGGGCCGGAACGGCCGGGGGATCCGCCATCCCGCGGGTCCTCATCCCCGAAGGGCTTCACCCCGAATACAGGGAAGTTCTCAAGACCTACCTGGGCCCGCTGTACCGGGCCGTTGAAAGCTATTCGGGGGATCCCGTCTCAGCCGCGGAGGGGGCGAAGAACGCCGCCGCCGGAAACGCGAAAACAGACGCGGCTGCGGAAACGGCCGGAAATGCCGGGACAGACACGGCTGCCGGAACCTCCGGGCCGGCCCTTGCCTGCCTGGTGGCGGCCTACCCCGACTTTTTCGGGATCATCCCCGATCTGGAAGGGGCCGCCGAAGCGGTCCACGCCGCCGGGGGGCTCCTTATCGTCCAGGCGGACCCTATTATGCTGGGGCTCTTCAAAAGTCCCGGCGAATACGGGGCGGACATTGTTACCGCCGAGGGCCAGTGTCTGGGGAACGACATGAACTACGGCGGCCCCTTTTTGGGGATCATGGCGGTTACCGGGGAGCTGATGCGCAGGATACCCGGCCGTATCGCTGGGGAAGCCCGGGACGCCGCGGGCCGCAGGGGCTATGTACTTACCCTTTCCGCCCGGGAACAGCACATACGCCGGGAGCGGGCGGTGTCGAACATCTGCTCCAACCAGGGTTTGGTCATGCTCCGTTCCTGCATCTACCTGGCCCTGCTGGGAAAACAGGGACTACGGCAAGCGGCGGAACTGTGCTGGCGCCTCTCCCATTACGCCGCGTCGGAACTGGCTAAACTGCCGGGCTTTAGCGCCGCCGGGGGGACCTTCTTTAAAGAATTTGTCCTTAAACTGCCCTATACCTTTTCCGCCCGGCGGGGAGGGGGCCTATCCTCCGCCTCCGAAGCGGCGGAGGCCCTCTACCAAAAAAACATAGTCCCCGGCCTTCCCCTGTCCCGTTATTTTCCCGGCAGGACCAACGAACTGCTTGTCTGCGTAACGGAAAACAATTCCAAAGCCGATATAGACCGCCTTACGGCGGCTTTGGCGGAACTCTACCATTAGGAGGACTGTACCAATGAACGTAAACGATACTCCCCTTTTATTTGAAAAGAGCGTTCCGGGCCGCTGCGGGGCGGTACTCCCCAAAGGCGACGTTCCCTTCGATACCCCCGACGGGGAAATCCCGCAAGGCGGGGAGCCCCCAGCCCCGCTGCTTCGGCGGGACCTTCCGCTTCCTGAACTTGACGAGGCCTCGGTGGTGCGCCACTTTACCCGGCTGTCCCATAAGAATTTTTCGGTGGACGGTGAATTTTATCCCCTGGGTTCCTGTACGATGAAGTACAACCCCCGGATCAACGAGGAGGCCGCTTCGTTCAGGGGCTTCCGCCGTTCCCATCCCCTTACGCCGGACGCGCATAACCAGGGAAACATCGCCCTCATGTATAAGCTTCAGGAGGCCCTCAAGGCCATTACCGGTTTCGGAGCCAGTTCCCTCCAGGGCGCCGCCGGAGCCCAGGGGGAACTGGCCGGCATGCTGATGATCCGCGCCTGCCACCAAAGCCGGGGGGATACGGGGAGGAACCGGGTACTCATACCCGATTCGGCCCACGGGACCAATCCGGCCACCTGTACCATGGCGGGCTTTACCGCCGAGACCCTCCCTTCCGGCGGCGACGGGGGAGTCGATATGGGGGCCCTCAGGGAGGCGTTAAGGGGGGAAAAGGCCCGGACCCTGGCGGCTCTGATGATCACCAACCCGGGTACCCTGGGGCTTTTTGAAACCAATATCCTTGAAATTATCCGGCTGGTCCACGGCGCCGGGGGGCTGGTTTACGGCGACGGGGCAAACATGAACGCCCTCATGGGGATCGTAAAGCCCGCCGAACTGGGTTTTGACGTGATGCACCTCAACCTGCACAAAACCTTTTCCACCCCCCACGGCGGCGGCGGGCCCGGCGCCGGGGCCCTTGCCGCTGGGGAGGCCCTGGCGGATTTTCTCCCCGGTCCCGTGGCGGTAAAGGCGGGGGGCGGACAATTCGCCCTTGCCGCGCCCAAATCATCCATAGGCCGGCTCAAGGCTTTTAACGGGAATTTTTCCGTCCTGGTCCGGGCCTACGCGTATATCAGAATACTGGGCAGGCGGGGCATACGCCGGGCCGCGGAATACGCGGTACTCAACGCAAACTACCTGCGGGAACTGGTGAAAGACAAGTACCCCGCCGCCCGGGGTTCCGAAAGACCCTGCATGCATGAATTTACCGCCTCCCCCGATTTGGGAAACGGTATCCATACCGTGGACATCGCCAAGCGGCTCATCGACTACGGCTTTCATCCCCCGACGATCTACTTCCCCCTGATCGTCAGGGAAGCCCTTATGGTGGAGCCCACCGAAACGGAAAGCAAGGAAACCCTGGAGGCCTTCGCCTCGGCGCTGAACGCCATCGCGGAGGAAGCGAAGACCGCGCCGGAACTCCTCAGGGAAGCGCCCCACCATACGCCGGTGGGGAGGCTTGACGAAACCGCCGCGGCCCGGAATCCTGTGCTCCGCTCCCCTTAGCTCCGCTCTCTACCAAGGCGGAAAAATTTATACTATACTGGGGGCGTGCAAAAATTCACCGTCTCCGAGCTTACCGGCCTCATTCAAAAAAACCTTGAGGGGGCTTTTCCGTCGGTAATGGTGGAGGGGGAGCTTTCCAACTGCAGGCCCTCCAGCACGGGGCATCTCTATTTTTCGCTTAAAGATTCGGGGGCGAAAATTGACGGGGTAATTTTCAAGAACCGCCTGCCCCTGCCCTTTAAACCCCAGGACGGTATGCTGATCCGGGCCCAGGGGCGTATCTCGGTTTTCCCCCCCAGGGGAAGCTACCAGATTGTCTGCGAAGCCCTGGAGCTTGCCGGCGCGGGGGACATACTGGCCATGCTGGAAAAGCGCAAGCGGGCCCTTGCCGCCGAGGGGCTTTTCGACGCGGAAAACAAAAAACCCATCCCCCGTTTTCCCGAAACCGTGGGGGTCATAAGCTCCCCCACCGGGGCGGCGGTACAGGACATACTCAACATACTTAAACGCCGGGCGGGGGGAATAAGGGTGATCGTACTCCCCGCCCCCGTTCAGGGCCCGGAGGCGGCGGTCATTATAACCCGGCGCATAGAACAGGCAAACCAGTGGAAACTCGCCGACGTGCTGATCCTCGGGCGGGGGGGGGGCTCCATCGAGGATATGCTGCCCTTTTCGGAGGAAATCGTGGTCCGCGCCGCGGCGGCTTCACAGATCCCCCTGGTCAGCGCCGTGGGCCATGAAATCGACTGGGCCCTCTGCGACTACGCGGCGGATCTCCGGGCCCCCACCCCTTCCGCGGCGGCGGAACTGGTAAGCGGCATGCGCGGCGAAGCCCTGGCGCGGGTTACCGGCCTGAAAACGGAAATGGCGGGCCTTGTCAGGCAGCGGATCGACAGAATAAGGCTCCTGATAAAACCCTTCGGCGAGGAGGATCTCGAGCTGCGTTTCAGGTCCATACTGCAGCCCACCCTGGTACGGCTTGACGACGCGAGGGAGGCCCTGATCAACGGCCTTAAGGAAGGTATCGCCGAACTGCGGCGCCGGGCGGAATTGGCCCGTATGGGCCTGGAAGCGGCAAGCCCCCTTTCAATACTGGAACGGGGCTATTCGGTGGTGATCAACGAAGAAACCGGCAGGGCGCTGCGCTCAAGCTCCGATACAAAACCGGGAGACAGGCTCAGCATAAGGCCCCGGAAAGGGCTGGTAAATGCGAGAACGGAGGGATCAATCGAGTATGAAAAACTTTGAAGAGCGGCTTGAACGGCTTGAAAACCTTGGCGCTTCCATACGGAAGCCGGAGCTTCCCCTGGAAGAGGCCCTTAAGGCCTTTGAGGAGGGGGTGAAACTCGCCCGTTCCCTCGAGAAGGACCTGGAAAAAGTGGAGAGCCGCATCGAGGTGCTCCTCAACGCCCCCGAGGCCAGGGCCGAAACAAGCCCCGAACTGGAGCTCTTTGACACGGACGGGTAATGATGGGAACTCAGATCAGGGTGCTTCCCCCGGAAGAGGCGAAAAAAATAGCCGCCGGCGAAGTAATAGACCGGCCCGCGGCGCTGGTGCGGGAGCTGATCGACAACGCCCTTGACGCCGGGGCCTCCACCATTGAACTTTCCATCGAAGGCGGCGGCATACGGAAAATAGAGGTCAGCGACAACGGGGAGGGCATGACAAAGGGGGACCTCGAACTCTGTACGACCACCTATGCCACCAGCAAGATCCGCTCCCTGGAGGATCTTTCCAAAAGCCTGACCCTGGGTTTCCGGGGCGAGGCCCTGGCCGCCGCCGCCGCCGCCGCCCGGCTTGAAATACTTTCAAGTCCCGACGGCAGGGAAGCGTGGCTCCTTGAAACGGACCCCCTCTCTTCCCGGCCGGTTATAAAACAGAGCAGGCGCAGCAGGGGAACCAGCGTCCGGGCCTTCGGGATCTTCGACACCATCCCCGCCCGCAGGCGCTTCCTTAAACGGGAGCTCAGCGAGGGAAACCTCTGCCGGCTGAGTTTTGTGGAAAAGGCCCTGGCCTTCCCCCATGTTACCTTCCGCTTTGTCCAGGACGGGAGCCTGAAACTACAGGTACTTCCCCAGGGGGACGGAATTTCCCCGGGGGCCTATAAAAACCGTTTCGGCGAATTGGCCTTCAAGGACGGGGAGCGGAGCTTTCTCCACCAGGTAAGCGCGGCGGGAAAGGGCTTTACCGTAACGGCGGTTTTCGGCGGCGGCGAGGTGTACCGCCGGGACCGCCGCCAGCAGTTTATCTTTGCCAACGGCCGCAGGATACAGGATTTTTCCCTGCAGCAGGCCCTGGAATACGGGCTTACGGGACTATTCCCCAACGGAACCCACCCGGCGGGGGCGGTCTTTGTGGAAATCGATCCCGCCCTGGCGGACTTTAACATACACCCCGCCAAGCGGGAAGCCCGTTTTGCCGACGCCGGGGCGATACACCACGCCATCAGCGGCGCCCTGCGGAACTATGTCGGCAGCGCCGTAAGGGGGCGCCTCTTTGTTCCGGGGGAATTGTCCTTCCCCCCGGACAGGGCGGCCGCCCCCCTGGCGGCGAAGGCCCTGCTGGAAAAACGATACGACTTTGCCCCCCTCTCCTCCCTGCGGGAAGGGCCGGACCGCCCCCTGTCCGGCGAAGCCCCCGGGTCAACGGAAGCCTGCGGGGAAACGGAACGGGAAAGGACCGGGGAAACGGAAGCTCCCGGGGAAGCGGCCGAAAAAATCCCGGAATACGGGATGGGAAAACCCGCCGCGATCCGTCTTGTGGGCAGAACCTTCGGCCTCTTTATCATCGTTGAAAAGGAGGACAGGCTCTACATCATTGACCAGCACGCGGCCCATGAACGGCTGCTCTACAACCGTTTTTTATCGGAAAAAATCGTAAAACAGGAACTGCTGGTGGCCATTCCCTTTTCCACCGCCGGCCCCGATGAGGACGGCTTTCTGCACGGCCACCGGGACCGCCTGGCGGAACTGGGCATAGTCCTGGAGGACGAGGGCGGCGGGGCGTGGCGCATAGAGGCCCTCCCGGCGGGCTGGAAAATGGGCGACCGGGAAACGGTGGAGGCCCTTCTTTCCCTCAGGGACGCCGGGGGAAACATCGCCGAACGCTGGGCCGCGGCCCTTTCCTGCAGCGGCGCGGTCAAAGACGGGGACCTGCTCGACGATCAGACCGCTCTCGCCCTGGCGGAAGCGGCCCTGTCCTTTCCCCTGCCCCGCTGCCCCCACGGCCGCCCCCTCTGGACGGAGATAAGCCGGGAGGACCTTTTCAGGGCGGTAAGGCGGATCTAAAGCGGCTCCTCTCCGCACTCGCTATCCCCTGAAAGAAAAGGCGCGGATGAGGATAACCACTGATCCCACGGACAAAGTAGGGAAGAAAAAAAGTGTTACCGATGTGTCCGGTTACACCCCGTCTTTGCGTTTGCAGGGCGGCCCAAATGCGGGTGGAGCGGGGGAGGATAGATCTGACTTTATCGAAAAAGCCCTATGGAGATATATTGAATTGCACTCCGTTATTGATTGCGGGTATCTTGTAAATAGCCCGAGAAACACCAACCTTTGAAACCATCAATGGTATAAACATATACCCACCTTGCAGAAATACCATCGATAGTTGCTTCGTTTCCCGATTTATAAAGCAGAACCTTGGCGCCTTTTGCCAAAACTTTTATGGTTGCCGAACTTAAGTCCTGGCCGGTTCTTAATTTTATATTCTCAGTTGTACTATGCGTTGCCGGAAATTGAGATTCCCGATAATAATAGCCTTCAGCAGAACCAGGAACGTCGTGTCCTGCCGCCAAACGAACTTTTGTGGTATCTGTTTTTACATCATAAAAACCATCTACCCCAACCGGCAATATCATTACAAAAAAACCAGGTTCATCATCTAGGCTGATATTCCACCCATATGTACCAGCCGTAGATTTTCCAAAATTACCTGCTTCTTGGCCTTGGAAATAGGTAGTTCCGTTTGGCCGCAGGTAAATTCTTTCATTTTCTCCGTTTACCCAATATCCGGCAAAATCAGATAGATCACCTCTTAATAGTTTTTCATAACTGGCTGTGTTTTGCGCGAAAAGGGAAACAGCCAGAAAAGTTAAAACCAGCGAAAAAGCAAATTTCTTCATAGAGAACTCCTTATGTTTTCTTGTCGTACACAATCCCATAATTATGTATCTTTGTCAATATCTTTTTCGAAAATATTAAATAATATGCTCAAGCGCCATTTCGCATAACGTTCCGGCTGTTGACGACGTTTTGCCAGCCCGAATAAGGGCTTTGCGTAGCAAAGACCAGGGCTGGCAAAATGTGGGTGGAGTGTGGCGTGGGAATGAAGCGAAGCGGAAT
>JAISRD010000219.1 GCA_031273835.1 Treponema sp.
TATGATGTACCTTGAATACAGCCGTTACATACGGAAGAGTTATACCGGTATCCTGGAAAGCGCGGCGGACCTGATTGAAAAACAGTACCCGATCCTTTCCGATCCCGAATACATTAAAAACGAGGGGAAGGTCAATTCCGAAGCCTACTGGGAGCTGCCCCGGAGGCTCAAGGACATCGCCGATTCCTTCGGGATCACCTATATTTACCTGCTTATCAGGGACGATACGGGGTACAGCTTTGTTTTAGATACCGACGACCTGGACGAGATAAGCGACGCCAACGACGCCTTCGAGCCCTACCCGGAAGATGAAGTTCCCGACGAGCTTGATACGGTATTTGAAACCGGGGAAAGGCGGCTCACAGCGCCCTATACGGATAACTGGGGTACCTTCGTATCCCTCCTCCACCCTGTTTTGTCCGGGGGAAAGACCGCCGCCGTCCTCGGTCTGGATTATGACCTGGGCTATATCAGGGAGATGGAAAGGCAGGCCTATTTTGCCCTGGGCGCAGCCCTGGCAGCGGCGGCCCTGATTTCCGCTTTGGCGGCCCTGCTGGAGTCCCGCTCCCTCATCCGGCCCATCAGGGAAATGGTCAACATGGGAAGCGCCCTGGCGGAGATGAATTTCGACCTGCAGATTCCCGCCGGGCGGCGGGATGAAATCGGGGATATGCAGCGGGCCCTCAATACCATCCGGGAGCGGCTGCGGAGTACCCTGGCGGGGATCAACAACGAACATCTGGGGCAAAAGAACATCAGCGAAAATCTCCACGTCTCCATCAGGGAATCCTCGGAGGGCCTTGGGGTGATTACCCGCAGCATGGATTCGGTAAAGGACAAATCCGGCGTACAGATGAAATCGGTGCTCCAAACCTCCGACTCGATAGAGGAGATCATCAGGCATATCCACAAGCTGGACGACGCGGTGGACACCCAGGGGGAGAATATCGATCAGTCCTCGGAGTCAATCGAACAGATGGTACTGGATGTCGATTCGGTCCGGCAGGCCGTGGGGCAGGCCCGGGAGACCACGGCAAAGCTCGGCAAGGCCTCCGAGGCGGGGCAGAAAATGCTCCGTAACCTTACCGAGGACCTGACCCGTATCGCCGAACAATCCGCCTTTCTGGAAGAGGCCAACGCCGCGCTGGTGAACATCGCCGCCCAGACGAGCATACTTGCCATGAACGCCGCCATTGAGGCGGCCCACGCTGGGGAAGCGGGAAGGGGTTTCGCGGTGGTGGCCGGAGAGGTGCGGAACCTGGCGGAGTCGTCCAACAAGGAATCGGCCTCCATCTCTGAGGAAATCAAGCATATGCGGGACGGTATTGAACGGATCAGGCAGGTATCGGTGGATACGGTGAATACCATGGGGAATATGTTCCGGGAAGTAACGGACATGCAGACTTCGTTTAACAGCGTCGGCGCCGCGGTGGAAGCCCAGGCGTCAAACGGCGGCCGTATACTTTCGGCCCTCTCCGCCCTGCGGGAGACCGCCGCTCAGGTTAAAACCGGCTCCGGCGAAATTGAAAGGGAAAGCGGGTCCATCCACGATACGGTGGAGAGCCTTAAAAGCATATCCCGGGATGTGAACGAAAGCGTCCTGGAGGTACAAAGGGCCTGTCAGGGCATCGCCGCCTCTCTGGAAACGGCGAAGAAAATAGCCGAGGGGCATTTTTTGGTACCCCCGGAAACTGCGGAGTAAGGGCGCCATGGCCGCCTTCGAGCCCTGGCCCGCCCTCGCGTCCTTTGCCAAAACGGACGGGGCGGGTGTCTTCTATTACGACGTTCCTCCCCGTTCCGGGGATAAAGAGGAGGCGCCCCTTTTGCTGCTGATCCACGGCCTGGGGGACGAGGCCGATTCCTGGAGGCGCCTTATCCCCCCTCTGTGCGCCGCCGGGTACCGGGTCCTTGCCCCGGACCTGCCGGGGTTCGGCCGCTCCGCCGGGAAGGGGAGTCGGCTCCGCCGTCATGCCCTGGCGGTCTTGTCCCTGCTGGAGGGCGCGTCGAAGAAGCCGGCGGTCCTGGCGGGCAGTTCCATGGGGGCCGTCGTGGCCGAGCTGGCCGTGCTGCTCAAGCCCGGTGCGGCGGATTCAATGATCCTTATCGACGGATGTATGCCCCTGGGCGCGGCTCTTTCCCCTTCCCTTCTCTGTATGGCCCTGCCCTTCATCGGTAAAAAATGGTACCGTTCTTACAGGAACAGGCCTCAGGCGGCCTGGGAATCCCTTTATCCCTACTACGCCGATTTGGAGGCCCTTCCCGAAGAAGACAGGGCCTTCCTTAAAAAGCGGGTCATGGACAGGGTAAGAAGCCCAAGCCAGGAACGGGCCTACTTTGCTTCCCTGCGGAGCATGATCTCCGCCTGCCTCTTTGGGGCGGCCTCCTTTGAAAGGGCCCTGCGGAATTGGCCGGGAAGGATAGGCCTTATCTGGGGGGAACAGGACAGGGTAATGCGGCGGACCCAGGCGGAAAATTTGATGGGGATACGGAGGGACGCGGAACTTTCGATCATCCCCGGGGCCGGACATCTTCCCCATCAGGATAAACCGGAGGAAACGGCGGCGGCGATCCTCCGTTTCCGGCCGCCCCGCTAAACCCGGGCGCAGCGCTGGAGCAGCAGCAGGTCCGCCAGAACCAGGGCCGTCATGGCTTCTACCACGGGGACGGCCCGGGGGGCTATGCATACGTCGTGGCGGCCCCCTATGATCAGATCCCTCACCGTCCCGCCGCGCTCCACGGTCCGCTGCTCTTTCCCGATGGACGCCGTGGGCTTAAAGGCCGCCCGGAAGCAGAGGGGCATTCCGTTGGAAATGCCCCCCAGGGTCCCCCCGGCGTTGTTGCCCGCAAAGGAAAGCCCCGGTACGTCCGGGGGCAAGTCCGGCGTTCCGCCGGGTATGGGCGTGTCGTTGTTCCGCGAGCCCGTTAAAGCGGCGGCGGCAAAACCCGCGCCGAATTCCACGCCCTTACAGGCCCCGATGGAAAGGACCGCCGCCCCGATACGGGCCGGGGCTTTGTCAAAGACCGGCTCCCCCAGTCCCGGGGGCAGACCCGTTACGACGCAGCTTATCACCCCCCCAGCGCTGTCCCCTGCGGCGGCCAGTTCCGCGAGCTTTTTCCCGATTTGTTCCGCCGCCGCCCTGCCGGGAACCCGCAGGGGATTGCGTTCCGCCTCTTCCGGATCAAAATCCGCCGTTCCGGGGACGGGGGCGTCCAGGCCTGCCGCCTGGGAAACCCAGGCGGCGACGCATATGTTCTTTACCGCGAGAAAGGCCTTTGCCGCCGCCCCGGCGGCAACCCTGGCGGCGCTTTCCCTGCCGGAACTGCGGCCCCCCCCCCGGTGATCCCGGAAGCCGTACTTTGCCTCCCAGGTCCAGTCGGCATGGCCGGGTCTGTAGGCGTCCCTCAGGGCATCATAATCTTCCGAATGATGATCGGTATTTCTGATGATGATGGCGATGGGGGTTCCCAAAGTTTTTCCTTCGTAGAGCCCCGAAAGTATTTCCGGTTCATCCGGTTCGTTCCGTTCCGTGGACGCGGGCCCTCCCCCGCCGGGCCTGCGCCGCCTGAGTTCCCTCCGTATATCTTCAA
>JAISRD010000035.1 GCA_031273835.1 Treponema sp.
GCGCTTACCGCGGCGGCCCCCCCGGCCCGGAGCATTTCGGCCATGCCGAGGGAAAGGGCGTTGGCCGCGGCCAGAGCGCTTTCCCTGCGGGCCTGGAAGCGGGGAATGGTCCTGAACGACGGGGTATTGAGAAATTCCCGCAGGACCGCGATGGTTTCCATGGCCTCCCGGTAATGTCCGGTCTGCACCTGTTTTTCCGCAAGGGTAAAGTAGCCGCCCATCTGCCGTTCGATAAGGAGCGCCTTTTCCTGTTCGCTTGAAAGCCTGGAAAGTTCATCCGCGGCGGCCTTAATTTCCGCCCTGCTCTGTTCGGAAAGGGCTTCCATCGCGCCCCGCTGTTCCTCCAGCCGGGTGCGGAGGGCCGCCTCCCTCTGCATGGATTCGGCAAGTATAAGCGCCCGTTCGGATTGAAGCCGCCCCAGGCCGGACCGGTACTCTTCCTGCTGATGCCGGAGTTCATCCATGGTTTTACGCTGTTCGTCGCTCAGGGCTTCAAGGGAATCAAGCCGGGCCAGTTCTTCCTCAACGCCGCTTATACGGGCGTTCATGGCGGCGATGGCGTTTTCCTTTTCACCAAGCCGCCGATCGGTTTCCCGTCTGATTTCCTGAATCAGGGCCCGTTCGGTAATGCCCAGCCGGGCGCCGGTTTCCCGTATTTCAACGGCCTCGGCGCTGTGAAGGGTCGTCAAGGCGGCAAAACCTCCGGCCAGGACCAGCAGGGCCGCCGCGTTAACCAGCAGCGGAAAAACACTCCGCCTGGACGCCGCCCCCTTAACGGGGGGTACGGAGCTCCGCCCCCTGGCGGAGGCCGCTTCAATACGCTCGGCGATCTCCCGCTGTTCCTCTTCGGAAAAAACGGCCATTTCGCCGGAACCCTCAAGCGCCGTTTCCCCGTCTGTTACGGTACTCATTTTACTTCAAGCTCCAGAGCTTCTTTTACGGCAAGCCTTACACCCCCCGCTTTAAGGCCCCTTACATTATAATCCTGGACCTTAAAATTTTCCGAGAGCACCCTCAGCCGGGGCTTGGGTTTGTACTTAACGGTAAAACTGAATTTCGGGCGGGTATCCCCGTGAAGTACCTCGCAGCCATCGGGAAGCAGGGCATAGTCCTTATTCATGATCCACCCCTCAATGACAAAGCGCTTGATACAGGGATAGCCGGTCCCCGGTTCCTTGTAGATAAGGGTGAATATTATCTTAGAAAGGGCTTCCTTGTCGGCTTTGCCGATGTACCAGGCCCTGGGGCCCACAAAGGCCTTTTCGGGAATATCCGTAACCGACCAGATACCGTTATTGCGGATAACGAGGATTCTGTCAAAGGGGGAAAGTTCCGCCGCGGTTTCCCCCGGCACGGCGGTCCCCAGGTAGCCCGATTCCCTGTCGTACTTAAGCTGCATATCCCTGCGGACCGCCTCTTTTACATCGACCTTGTCAAAGGCCCCCACCTTTGTCTTCCGCTCCCCCCGGCCCAGTTCTTCGTTGGCCTTGATCTTCGCGATGATCCCGTCAAGGAAGGCCAGGGCATAGGCGGTGATATTTTTAAGGTGGCCGTTGATCTCCTTAACACGGGCCTGTATCTGGGCCATTTCATCACGGGCCTTGTTGATGTCGTACAGCGAAATCCGCCTGATGGGAATACGGAGCAGGTGTTCCACATCATCGGGACTTACTTCCCTGGGGCCGATTTCCTTAAGAAAGGGCTTAAAACCCGCAAGCACCGCGTCGACGACTCCCTTGGCGGTCTTCATCTTTTCAATGTTTTTATAAATCCGTTCTTCAATAAAGATCCGTTCCAGGGTCCGCAGGTGGAATTTATCAAGGAGTTCCTTCTTTTCCAGTTCCAGTTCCCTGGTGAGTATCTTTGTCAGCAGCTTTGCGTGGTACTTGATTATATCCGTAACGGTCATCACCGCGGGAAGGCCGTTCCGTATCACCAGGAGGTTTACCGAGATTGACTGTTCGCATTCGGTAAACCCGAAAAGGGCGTTTATGGTTTCCTCCGCATAGACCCCCCGGGCAAGCTTTATCTCTATTTCAACCTGGTCCGTGGTAAAGTCGTTGATCGACTGTATCTTAATACGCCCCGCCTTGGCGGCGGCCTCTATGCTGTTGGTAAGGCTTTCGGTGGTTGAGCCGAAGGGCAGTTCCCTGATAACAATGCGCTTTGGATCGGAGCTGTCGAGTTTTGCCCTGACCCGGACCCTGCCGTTCCCGTCCTGATAGTCCGACACGTCCACCAGGCCCCCGGTGGGGAAATCCGGAAAGATCCGGAAGTCTTTTCCCCGCAGGCAGGCCTGTTCCGCCTCCAGCACTTCAATAACATTGTGGGGAAGTATCCTGGTGGACATGCCTACGGCAATGCCCTCGGCGCCTATCACAAGAACCACGGGCATCTTTGCGGGAAAAAGAACCGGCTCCTTATTGCGGCCGTCGTAGGAATCGGCATAGGGGGTAAGTTTGGGATTGTAAAAAATATCCTTGGCCAGCGGAGTCGAGCGGCATTCGATGTACCGGGCCGCCGAAGCTTCGTCCCCGGTATAAATGTTCCCGAAATTTCCCTGCCGGTCAATAAACAGATCCTTATTGGCAAGCACCACCAGGGCGCTCCCTATGGAAGCGTCGCCGTGGGGATGGTACTTCATGCAATGGCCCACCACATTGGCAACCTTGTGGAACTTACCGTCGTCCATTTCAAAGAGGGAATGGAGTATGCGCCGCTGTACGGGCTTAAGGCCGTCTTCAAGGTCGGGAATCGCCCTGTCCTTAATTACATAGGAAGCGTACTCCAGAAAGTTACGGTCAAATAAATTTTTAATATACGCCACGGCTATCCTGCGTCTTCGATCAAATTCTTCATGATGTATTCCCGCCGTTCGGGGGTATTTTTCCCCATATAAAAATTCAGGACCTGGGGTACCGCTTTAAGGGCGTTCACCGACACCGGCACCAGCCGCATATCATCACCGATAAACTGGCCGAATTCCTTGGGATTAATTTCCCCCAGGCCCTTGAAGCGGGTTACCTCGCTTCCCGCGCCGAGTCCGGCCACCGCCGCGTCCCGTTCCGCCGCGTTGTAACAATAACGGGTTTCTTTTTTGGTACGCACCCGGAAAAGGGGGGTTTCCAGGATGAACACCCGGCCGCCTGTTACAAGTTCCTCAAAGTAGGAGAGAAAAAAGGTCAGCAGGAGGTTGCGGATGTGGAAGCCGTCAAAGTCCGCGTCGGAGGCGATAACAATGCGGGCATAGCGGAGCCCCTCGATGTCGTTCTCTATACCCAGGGCCATCATCATATTGTACAGTTCCTCGTTTTTGTAGATCGAAGTCCGCTTCTTGCCGTACATATTTTCCACCTTGCCCCGGAGGGCAAAGATCGCCTGGGTCATCACATCCCGGCTTGAAACCATGGAACCCGCGGCGGAATCCCCTTCGGTGATAAATATGGTGGACTCTCCCCCTTCCTTGCCGTCTTCCAGGTGGAATTTACAGTCCTTAAGCTTCGGTATTTTAAGAGAGATTTTTTTTGCCGCCTCCCGGGCTTCTTTCTTTACCGCGTTAAGCTCGGTACGGAGTTTTTCGTTGGAGACGATCTTCTGTTCAAGCTTTTTGGCGGCCTGGGGATTTTTGTGAAGCCAATCCTCGGCGCCTTCCCGCACCGCCTGAACCATCCAGGAACGTATGTCGCTGTTTCCCAGTTTGTTTTTGGTCTGGCTTTCAAAGACGGGGCTCTTTATTTTAATCGCCACCGCCGCAATGGTCCCCTCCCGTATATCCTCGCTGCGGAAATCCTTTTTGAAGTAGGCCTGTATGCCCTTTAGAAAACCTTCCTTAAACGCCGAAAGATGGGTTCCCCCGTCGCTGGTAAACTGGCCGTTGACAAAAGAAAAGTACTCCTCCCCGTAGTTATTGGTATGGGTAAAGGAAAACTCAATATGCTCCCCCTGATAATAACCTATGGGGTAAAGCACGTCGTCCCCCGTTTCTTCGGTAAGCAGATCGTAGAGCCCCTGTTTTGATACATAGGACTTACCGTTAAAGACAAGGGTAAGCCCCGCGTTAAGATAGGTATAGTTCTTGATCCGCTTTTCAATGAATTCCATATTAAAACTGTAGTTTTCAAAAATTTCCGGGTCCGGGGTGAATTCCACAAAGGTCCCGTCCTTGCGGGCGGCGGCGGGCATGGAGGCGGCGCATTTTCCCCTGCGCTGGCCCGTGAGTATGCCCCGTTCAAAAACCGCCTCGGCGAATTCCCCGTTCCGTATCGCCACCACCCGGAAATGGGAGGAAAGGGCGTTTACCGCCTTGGTTCCCACCCCGTTAAGGCCCACGGAAAACTGGAATACGTCGTCGTTGTACTTCGCCCCGGTATTGATCAGCGACACGCAGTCCACGAGCTTCCCCAAAGGGATGCCCCTGCCGAAGTCCCGCACCCTTACAACGCCGTCCTTGACGGCCACGTCGATCTGCCTGCCGTTCCCCATGATAAATTCGTCGATGCTGTTGTCTATCACCTCTTTAAGCAAAACATAGATGCCGTCGTCAGGATTGGAACCGTCCCCAAGCCGACCTATGTACATTCCCGTACGGAGCCGTATATGTTCCAGGGCCGAAAGGGTCTGTATCTTTGATTCATCGTAGACGGCGCTTTTACCCGGCTTTGCCGGGGCCTTCTTTGGTTTATCACTTTCCTTCAATGGTCCCTCCCTGCTCACTATCCTGTATGGTTTTTTGGCCGTCCTCGATCTGTTTGATCCGCTCATGGGCGTCTTCAATGCGGCGGTTCAGGTCTTCCAGGTTCCTTTCCCCCGCGGCGATACGTTCCTTCTGGCCCGACACGGCCCGTTCCAATTTTACGATCTTTTCCCGTTCCTGATCGACGGCTATGGCGGCTTCCAGCTTTTCGATCTCCCTGCCGTCTTTATCGGCATTTTCTTTGTAACGCCGGGCTTCCGCCAGCTTCGCCCTGTCCTCATCGGCCAGGTCAGCGCCGCTGAGCTTCTCCGCCGCGGCGTCCTCCCCCACCTTAAGGTAGAGCCCCCGCAGGTCCTCCCTGCGCCTGAAATTCCGCTGTTCCAGGGTTTTGATACGCGCCGAAGGTTTTTCGCGGAAACCGAAGGAATTCCGTATCCTGCGCCTTTCCTCCTCAAGTTCCGCCGCGGCCCCTTCCAGTTCCGCGATGATGCGCCGCTGGGCCAGGGTATCCCGAAGCAGGGCCGCCGCTTCCTCAAGTGTCCCCTGATCCGGGGCCCGGGATTCGGCCCTTTGGGCATAGGCCTTTCCCGCCTGAAGGTAGATCCGGTCCAGCTGCCTAAAGTTTTTCCGCATCGACGAATTGATCACCAGGGTCTGAACGCCCCTGCTGAACCAGGAAAAAAAGCCCGCCCCGCCCCGGTCTTCCAGGTCCTGGAGCCGCTCTTCCAGGGTATTATTCCGGGAAAGGATCAGTTCCAGCTGTTTTTTACCGGGGATCTCCCCCGAATCGGGAAAGGCCCCCTCCAAAACCCCTTCGCCCAGCCGTATATACAGAACCGCCGCTTCCTCTTCCCTGTTGGAACGTTCTTCCGCCTTGACGCTTATTTCCTCATCCAGCTCTTTGATCCGCGCCAAAGCGCCCCGGATGGACGCTATGGAAGCTTCGGAATCGGCTATTTCCTGACTGACCCGCCGGTATTCGCCCCCCTCTCCCCCGGAAAAACGGGCTTCTTCCAGCCGTTCCACCAGGGATTTTCCCAGATCTTCCAGGGTTTGGGAACAAGACCGGAGGCTTTCCTTCCGCTTTTCATCAAGTTCCCCGATAATCTTCCTTCTTTCGTCCATATTACTACTATAAGGCTTGATATTTTTCTTGACAATCCGCCCTCCGCCCTTCATTATAGTTTCAAGATGATTTCAAGGAGTTCCCATGAGTTATACTACGGAAAATGTCAGAAATGTCTCTATCGCCGGCCACGGCGGAACCGGCAAGACAACCCTTTTTGAAAGACTCCTCTTTGCCGGCGGAGCAATCTCCAAACCCGAAACGGTGGAATCGGGCAAAACGGTAGGAGACTACAGCCCCGAGGAGATTGAAAGGAAGATCTCTATCCATACCGCCCTTGCCCACGTGGACAGGGAGGGCAAAAAAATCAATTTTTTTGATACCCCCGGGTCCTCGGACTTTACCGGGGACGTGATACTAAGCTTCAGGGCCTGTGAATTTGCCCTGCTGGTGCTGGACGGGCGGGCGGGGGTCCAGATCGAGACGATTAAACTCTGGCGCAACCTGGAGGGCCGGGAAAAACCCAGGGGGGTATTTATCGGCAGGCTCGATGACGACAAGGCGGATTACCACAGGGTCCTTGAGGACATCAAGGAAAAATTTAAAATCGATCCCGTCCCCGTTACCATCCCCATGGGAAGGGGCGGCGCTTTTACCGGGGTGATCGACGTCCTTGGCAACAGGGCCTATCTGATTCAAAACGGGGATACCCCGGAAAAGGAGGGGCCCGTACCGGAGGAATACAAGGACGCGGTGGACGCCGCCCGGGAAAAGCTTATCGAGGCCGCCGCCGAGGGGGACGATACCCTCATGGAGAAGTACCTCGACAAGGGTTTCCTGGACCCGGAGGAACTCCATACGGGGCTGGTCGAAGCCCTGGCGGAACATAAATTCGTTCCCGCCTTCGGCGGGGCGGCCCCTAAAAATTCCGGGCTCATCCCCCTGCTGGACTTTATTTGCGGGGCCGTTCCCAGCCCGCTCAGCGCCAGGGATACCATTCAAGACGGGTCGGAAGAGAAGAAAAAGATACCCGTGGACCCTGAAAAACCCCTGGCCGCCCTGGTTATCAAGACCACCTTTGATCAATTTTCGGGAAAGCTTTCCTGGGTCAAGGTTATTACTGGAAAGCTCATCCCCGATACGGAGGCCTTCAACGTTACGGAAAACAAGAAGGAGCGGGTCGGGAAGCTCTATATCTGTCAGGGGAAAAAGCTTGAGGAGGTAAGGGAACTCTGCGCGGGAGACGTGGGGATAGTTACCAAATCGGCAAGCTTCAAAACCAACGATACGATCACCGCCGGGGATACGTCCTTCCATTTCCTTCAACTGGCCCTGCCCGAACCGGTTCATTCGGTGGCGGTAAACGCGGCGGCGAAGAAGGACGAGGACAAGCTCGGCGAAGCTCTGGTCAAGGCCGCCGACGAGGACAAAACCTTCCGTTACCAGTACAACGCGGAAACCAAGGAGACGGTCATTTCCGGCATGGGGGAACTGCAGATCAACATCATCCTGGATAAGATCAAGGCAAACCAGAAGATAGAACTGGAGACCCATGTACCCAAGGTTGCCTACCGGGAAACGATCGGCAAAAAGGCCGGCGCCGAATATACCCACAAAAAACAGACCGGCGGACACGGGCAGTACGGCAAGGTTATGATGGAAATAGCCCCCCTTAAACGGGGCGAAGGCTACCGCTTTGTCAACGCGATCTTCGGCGGCGCCATTCCAAAGAACTACATACCCGGCGTTGAAAAGGGGGTGATCGAAGGGATGGCCCACGGGACCATGGCCCACTATCCGGTGGTGGACGTGGAAGTCAAGATCGTGGACGGCAAATACCACCCGGTGGATTCCTCCGAACTGTCCTTTAAGCTTGCCGCCCGGAACGCCTTCCGGGAAGCGATGAAGCAGGCCGGGCCCACCCTGCTGGAACCGGTGATGAACCTTACGGTCTTTGTGGAGGAAAAGTACCTGGGGGACGTGATGAGCGATCTTTCCGGCAAACGGGGCAAAATACTCGGCCAGGACTCGGTGGGGGGCATCGCGGAAATCCGCGCCGAAGTACCCCAGGCGGAACTGCTCCGGTATTCGATAGATCTCAGGTCCATCACCAGCGGTACGGGGTCCTTCACCATGGATTTCGCCCACTACGCCCCCATATCGGGACGCATCGCCGAGGACGTGATCAAGGCCAGGGAGCACTTCAAAGTTACCGAGACCGAGGAATGAAGCGCCGCGGAGCGGACAGGGCTCTTGCATAAGGGAGGAGTAAAGGCCCGGGCCAGAATGAAAAAAGCCCGGTAAATCATCATTTATCTGAGGGCCTGTAAATTATCCCGCGCCGTTTTATTATAAGGGTCGATCTGCAGGGCTTTTTGCCAGTCCGCCCGGGCCCGGCCGCGATCACCCTTGTAGTAATACGCCGCGCCGCGGTTGATATACGCCAGGACAAAATTGGGTTCAAGCCGCAACGACCGGGTATAATCCTCGACGGCACGGTTATAGTCGCCTTTGTTTTGGTACGCATAGCCCCGGTTGTAGTAGGCGATGGCAAAATTGGGGTCAAGCCTGATGGCCTGATTTAAATCCGCGATGGCCCGGTCATGATTCCCTTTAAGGGTATACGCAAGGCCGCGGTTGCTGTAGGCACGGACACGAGTTGGGTCAAGCCGTATCGCCTGGTCGTAGTCCGCAATAGCCCGGTCAAGATTCCCTTTTTTTCTATACGCCTCGCCGCGGTTGTTATAGGCGACGGCAAAACCGGGGTTAAGCCTGAGGGCCTGATTAAAGTCCGCTATAGCCTGGTCGTAGCCGCCCTTATGGTCATACGCGAAACCGCGCTCGTTATATGAGATGGCGTCATTGGGGTCAAGCCTGATTGCCTGGTTTAAGTCCGCGATGGCCCGGTCATAATCCCTTTTGTTGATATACGCCGAGCCTCGGGAGCAGTACGCTATGGCATTGCCGGGGTCCTCCCGCAGTACCTCGGTGTAATCCGCTATCGCCTGGTCCCAGTTCCCCAGGTTCTTGTTCGCGTTGCCCTTATTGAAGTTACCAAAGGCGGCGCTGCCGGGGAGCGTTACCATGCAATAATCAGCCGAAGGACGAATTTGCGTTTCCTCGCCGTTTTGTACCACCCCCCACCACACATAGCCTGAGTTATCGGTCCAGGTGGGGTCGAGCCAGTAGATTGTGCCGCCGGCGCCGAATACCCACAGCCATGCGTGGTTTGTCGCGTCGTTGTGGGCGCGCAGGTTCTGCCGGGAATGTTCCTTCACATACACACCGTTCATTCTCACCGTGGCTTTGTCCTTTGATACGGGGTCGTACAAAATTATTTGCCGGGGATTATTGCCGGTGGAGACAATATAATACCCGCCTTTGTTCATTCCCAGCCGTTCGTATTGGCTTTGGTTTTGCGAAATAGTGTTATAAGCCCACTGCGCATAGTCGAAACAGATACCGTAAAAAGTTTGGGTCACGGTCCGGCTGCCGTCCTGCTTGGCCAGCCATTCGCGGATGTCGCCGGGGCGGTAATAATCCCGCGGGTCTTTGACGGTGTAATCCCCGGTCTGGGCCATGTTATACTGGCCGATACAGGCCGTGAGCTTTGCAAGCCATTGGAGTTCATCGGTAAAGGCATCGGAGAAGGCGGGGGAGGTTGAAACAAACAGCAAAAACGCGCTTATGGCCGACAGCTTTTTCATTTCAAAACCCCGTTTACCGGCGCCTCTTTCAACAAAGTGCGGGTCGCGACAAAATTCGCTCCGGTATTTAAGATATTCGGGAGTATAATGTCCCCGCACTTTACCGGGGCGTTAACGGTAAGATCATCCAGCAGGCGCACCGCCTTAAAAACGGCGTCTTTGGGTATATCACGATCCGTTTTGACCGGCAAACGTGCAAAGGCCGCCCCCTTTATACGCACCGTGGAGGTGGTTACCCGGGTCGGATTGGTGAATTCCTTTACCGCGTAATCCGCCCCCCGGCTGCAGCCGTTTCCGCGTACAGCCATGGTCCCGTCGATCCGCATCCGGCACCCCTTGGGACATACAATACAGGTTAGAACCGTCACAGCCCCTCCTTTGCCGGAACTTCTTTTTGTACGGATACTTCAAGCTCATTCCCCATCTTTGAAAAGAACCCCCTAGGCAGGCTTATCTTTTCCATTTCTCCGGGGGCCATGCGTTCCCGCGCAAAACGGGCTATTACCCTTTCCCCGCTCTTTACGACAATTTTCACATCGGAAAAAATCTCCGTGGACCGGAAAAAGATCTCCGCCGATTTATCCAGATTTTCCGGACGTATCTTTTGGGGAACGGTATAGCGGACGCCCCTGCCGGCCTTTACGGAAACCGTATCTTTCCCGGAATGTTCCGCCTGCCCGGCATAAGCGGCGGCGGAGCTTCCGGCGGCGGCTCCGGCCCGCAGGCCTTCCGCCGTAACATAATCGACTAAATCATGGACATGGACAACATTACCCGCGGCAAATATGCCGGGAATGCTGGTCTCCATGTTTTCAAATACAACCGGGCCGCCGGTACGGGGATCAAGCTCAATTCCCGTCTGCCGGGAAAGTTCGTTTTCCGGTATCAATCCCACCGAAAGCAGCAGGGTATCGCAGTCTATCACTTTTTCAGTTCCCGGTATGGGAACACGGTTCCCGTCAACCCGGGCCGTTACAAGCTGCTCAACCCGCTTATCCCCCCGTATGTCAACCACCGTATGGTTAAGGTAAAGGGGAATGTTAAAATCCTCAAGGCACTGCACGATATTCCGCGTAAGCCCTCCGGGATAGGGCAAAACCTCGTATACCCCCAGCACTTCCGCCCCTTCAAGGGTCAACCTCCGGGCCATGATAAGGCCTATGTCCCCCGAGCCGAGTATAAGCGCCTTTCTGCCTATCCTGTACCCCTCTATATTCATGTAGAGCTGGGCCGTACCGGCGGTAAATACCCCAGCGGGACGGCTCCCCGGAATACAGAGGGCCCCCCGGGTCCGCTCGCGGCAGCCCATGGTAAAAACGACCGCCTTGGACCGCAAGGCCCTGTACCCGTGTCCGGGGTCCACCGCATAAACGGTTTTTTCAGGCGTAACGGAGAGAACCATGGCGCCGGTTATTGTTTCGATAGACGCCCCGGAAACACGGTTGATAAAACGCTCGGCATATTCGGGACCGGTCAATTCTTCCTTGAAGTAATGAAGCCCAAAACCGTTATGAATACACTGGGGCAGTATCCCCCCCAAAAAGCGCGCCCGCTCCAAAATGCAGACCTTTTCTGCCCCCCTTTCACGGGCGGCCAGGGCCGCCGCAAGACCCGCCGGACCTCCCCCTATGACGAGGACATCATAACGATCCGTCATTCCCCCTTCCCTTCCGGTGTTTTTGTCTCACCTGTAATGATGTACATTCCTTCCCGATCAAGGGGTATGCCGCCGGGCCTGACGGGAACGTCCCGGATCTTACTCAGCTCCCTGGCGGCGATCTCCAAAACCCGGGGGCCGCAGAATCCTCCCTGACAGCGGCCCATCCCCGCACCGCAGCGGCGCTTTACCGCGTCCAGGGAACGGGGGGGAAGGGGCCGCTTGAAGGCGTCCACAATTTCCCCTTCGGTTACCGTTTCACAGCGGCATATAACGGCGCCGTAAAGGGGATCTTCGGCCGCCGCCTTCCGCCGCTCTTCCACGCTCATGTACTTAAAGCGCTTTACCCGGCGGCCCGCCGTAAAACGGGGATTTTTCTCAAGCTTAAGCCCCGCCTCTCCAAGCATGCGCGTTACATCCTGTGCAATCGCCGGGGAAGAGCTAAGCCCCGGCGATTTAATACCGGCAATGTTGAAAAATCCCGGAACCCGCTCCGACGGGCCCACGAGAAAATCGTTCAAAGTGCTGTCCGCCCGGACGCCGGAAAAATTCCGTATGGACTGGGAAAAATTGAGATCCGGAACCGACCTCAGGGCCATTTTCCGGACAAAGTCCATGCCCGCCGCCGTGTTTGTCCTGTCGTCCCCCCGGACCCGTTCGTTGTCGGGCCCGGCTATAAGGTTCCCATGAGCGGTGGGCCCCACGATCACCCCTTTCCCGTTTTCGTTAGGGCACTGGAATATAACTGAATTAACCAAATATGAAGAGGCGGTATCCATCAAAAAGTACTGTCCCCGTTTATGGTGAATGGTAAAAAACTCAGGCTCCACCATACGGCTGACAAGGTCCGAACATACCCCGGCGGCGTTGACAACAAAGCGGCTTTCCATTTCGCCCCGGCCGGTGGCAAGGACAAAATTCCCGCCCTCCTTGCGTATTCCGGTAACCTCCGTATCAAGCCGTACCCGGGCGCCCCCCTGAACCGCC
Source organism: Treponema sp. (assembly GCA_031273835.1). Taxonomy (GTDB): domain Bacteria; phylum Spirochaetota; class Spirochaetia; order Treponematales; family Breznakiellaceae; genus JAISRD01. Next base: position 12,111 of record JAISRD010000035.1, read on the forward strand.
GCTTCCGCCTGGGCGGAGGCAAATTCCCAGGGGGAGACCACCCCGCCGGTCTCCGCGTAAAGAGCGCAGACACAGTCCTTGCTTAAATGGGGTTCCATACGGTGCAGTTCCCCGTACTCAACAATTCTCAGGCCCGGAACCTGATTGGCAATGCCCCGTTCATAGAGCCCTTGGATAACGGCCCTGTCCCGATCATTAAAACCCACAACCAGGGAGCCGGTTTTTTTGTGGACAACATCAAGGGTTTCGCAAAGGGCGTAGATCAAGGGGTTGCCCTCCACGTTGTACTTTGCCATCAAGGTTCCCGGCTCAGGATCATAGCCCGCGTGTATAATGCCGCTGTTTGCCTTGCTGGTACCGGTACTTACATCGTTCTCTTTTTCTACCAGCGTTACCCGCAGCGCATAACGGCTCAGCGCATAGAGGAGCGAACAACCGCAGACTCCTCCTCCGATAATGATGACATCCTCCATACCGTTCCTTACAATATCCTCTATCGAATTTAATACAACCGGGGGATAGCAACAAGCCCGCCGGTTTAGGACCTGTGCACGAATTGCGCAGGTCCTAAAGCCTTAACCGGACCGGTTTTTCTCCCAGGCAAAAGATCGTTTTACCGCTTCCGCCCAGCCGCTTAACAGTCCGGCCCGCTCCGCTTCCCCCATGGAAGGCTTAAAAATTTTATCAACCGCCACATTACGGAGTATATCCTCCCGGTCCTTGTAATAAGCGACGGCCAGGCCGGCAAGGTATGCGGCCCCAAGGGCCGTGGTCTCAATAACCTTAGGACGGATTACATCGGTGTTAAGAATATCCGCCTGGTACTGCATAAGAAAATCATTGGCGTCGGCTCCTCCGTCAACCCGCACCGCCTTGATACCCGTACCCGCGTCGGCTTCCATGGCCTTTATAACATCGGCGCTTTGATAGGCAAGGGACTCCACCGCCGCGCGGATAATATGCGCCTTGTTTACTCCGCGGGTAAGCCCCACGATGATGCCCCGGGCATACTGATCCCAGTAGGGGGCGCCGAGGCCCGCAAAGGCGGGAACCATGTACACCCCTTCGGTGTCCTTCACGCTGTTACAATAGGCTTCGCTTAAGGGGGCGCTGTCCAGAATTTTCAGCCCGTCCCGGAGCCACTGAAGCGCCGAACCCGCCACAAAGACGCTGCCTTCAAGGGCATACTGCACCTTGCCGTCAAGCCCCCAGGCTATAGTCGTAAGAAGACCGTTCTTCGACTCAACGGCCTTTTCCCCGGTATTCATCAGAATGAAACAGCCCGTTCCGTAGGTATTTTTTACCAGCCCCGGTTCAAAACAGCACTGGCCGAAGAGGGCCGCCTGCTGGTCCCCGGCAATCCCCGCTATGGGTATTTCACCTCCCAGGAACTCCCTTGATGTTCTGCCGAATTCACCGCTTGAGGGCTTTACTTCCGGCAGCATCGATTTGGGAATATTAAGCTCCGCCAGGATTTCATCATCCCATTGGAGGGTGTGGATGTTGTAGAGCATGGTCCGGGAGGCGTTTGAATAATCGGTGGCGTGGACCCTGCCTCCGGTAAGTTTCCAGACAAGCCAGGCGTCAACATTGCCGAAGAGCAGATCCCCCTTTTCCGCCCTTGCCCGGGCGCCTTCCACATTTTCAAGTATCCAGCGTATCTTGGTACCGGAAAAATAGGCGTCCGCCACCAGCCCCGTTTTAGCCTTGATTTTCTTGCCGAACCCCTTTGCCTTGAGGGTATCGCAATACTCCGCGGTTCTGCGGCACTGCCAAACTATGGCGTTATAGACGGGAACCCCGGTATAACGGTCCCAGACAACGGTGGTTTCGCGCTGATTAGTGATGCCGATGGCGGCAATGTCGCCGGCGTTCACATCACAGCGGGCCTTTGCCTGGGCCATTACCCCCGACTGGCTCGACCAAATCTCAAGCGGATCATGTTCCACCCAGCCGGGTTTTGGAAAGATCTGCGTAAATTCCTGCTGGGCGGTACTAACAATATTCCCCTGTTTGTCAAAAATAATACACCGTGAACTGGTCGTTCCCTGATCCAGGGCCATCACATACTTTCCCATGAAGCCGCCTCCACCGAATTGCCCCGTCCGTAAAACCCGCCGGGCGGAATGAAGCACAATATTGACGGAACCCCGCCCTTCCCCCATAATATACAAGGAACCTGTTATCATAAAGGGGTTGTTTGGCGATGGAAGGTTTATCTTTGAAGAAGCGGTACGGGGCGCTGTTTGCCGAATTGGCCGGAGCTTCCCGGGCGCCGGATATAATCGACGAAACAAACGTCTACCAGGAAGCGAACCCCCTGATCCGCAAAGTAATGGATAAGATCGTCGCCGAAAACCTGCTGCCGGGTTCCCGTCTTGAGGGCAGGGAACATTTTGCGGAATTTTTTTCAAAAATAAAAAGCGGCTCCAGGGGGCTTATCCTGTCCGAACATTTTAGTAATCTGGATCTGCCCATAATCTGCTATATGCTTGAACAGGATCCGGGAGACTTCGGGCCGGAAATTTCCCGCCGTATCGTCTCTATTTCCGGCAAAAAACTCAACGAAACGAGTCCCCTGGTTAAAGCCTGTGCCGATGGTTTTACCCGGGTGGTCATTTATCCCAGCCGCAGCCTCGCGTCGGTTACCGATCCCCAGGAACAGATCCGGGGCAAAAAAATCAACATGGCGGCCATGCGCGCCCTTAATACCGCGAAACGGAACGGAAAAGTGGTGCTTGTTTTTCCCAGCGGTACCCGGTACCGTCCCGGCAAACCGGAAACAAAACGGGGCTTACGGGAAATCGATTCGTACCTTAGAATATTCGACATTATGATTTTGATTTCGATTAACGGGTCCTGCCTTAGAATTGACCCTGAAGATCCCGAAAATATGCTTGCCGACCGCGTCGTGGAGGATCGCTTAATCGTCGCATCAAGTCCGGTAATGGAGTGTAAACCCTTCAGGAAGAGCATCATTGATTCCGCCGCCGCTCAGGGGGCTCCCGATCCAAAACAGGCGACGGCGGACCGTATTATGGAACTGCTTGAAGCCCAGCACAAGGGCTATGAAAACTGTTGACTATTGACTATAACTATTGTATAAAATCTATAAAGTTTATATCGTATAAAACACAGAGAAATACTAGGAGTTAACATGGAAAATCGTCATTATTTTTTTACATCGGAATCCGTCGGAGAGGGACATCCCGATAAACTCTGCGACCAGGTCTCGGACGCGATCCTTGACGCCTGCATCAAGGACGATCCCCAAAGCCGTGTCGCCTGTGAAAGCTTCGCTTCCACTTCGCTGATACTTATCGGCGGGGAGATCACCACCAACACTTTTGTTGACTTTCAGGACGTGGTGCGGAAAGTAGCGGAAGACATCGGTTATACCGACCCCGCCTATGGGCTTGACTGCCATTCCATGGCGGTGCTGGACATGATTCACAGCCAGTCCCCCGACATCAGCCAGGGCGTTTCCGGCACGGGCCTTAAAAAGTACAAGGGACAGCAGGGCGCGGGCGATCAGGGCATGATGTTCGGCTTTGCCTGCAATGAAACCAGGGAACTCATGCCCCTCCCCATCACCCTGGCCCACAAGGTACTGCTCCGGGCGGCCAAACTGCGGAAAAGCAAGGCCCTTAAATGGCTGCGCCCCGACGCCAAGAGCCAGGTTACCATTGAGTATGAAGGCCACAAACCGGTACGGGTTGACGCGGTGGTCGTTTCCCATCAGCATGATCCCGATGTTTCCTATAAGGAAATTGAATCTGCCATCGTAGAGCAGATCATCAAACCTATCCTTGAGCCCACCGGCCTTCTGGACAGCAAGACCAAGTACTACATAAACCCCACGGGCCGCTTCGTTGTGGGAGGCCCCTTCGGCGATACGGGCCTTACGGGCCGCAAGATCATCGTGGATACCTACGGCGGCATGGGACGCCACGGCGGCGGCGCCTTTTCCGGCAAGGACCCCACCAAGGTGGACCGTTCCGCGGCCTACGCGGCCCGTTATGTGGCAAAAAACGTGGTGGCCGCCAAACTGGCGGAAAGATGCGAAATCGAGCTGGCCTATGCCATCGGCGTTCCCTTTCCCGTCTCGGTCATGGTGGATACCTTCGGTACGGCCAAGGTTGAAGAACGGCGCATTGAAGGGGCGATAAAGAAGGTCTTCGATCTGTCCCCCGCGGGGATCATCAAAACCCTGAACCTCCGTCAGCCCATCTACCAGAAAACGGCCAGTTACGGGCACTTCGGCCGGGGGGAATTCCCCTGGGAAAAGACCGATAAGGCGGAGGAACTGACAAAGGCTCTGGGTTAGTAAGGGGAGGCGGTTTTTTGGATCTCAATCTTATCCGCCAATCCATACGCAGCGCCGCGTCGCTGAGCTTTTCCCGTTCCGGCGGACCGGGCGGTCAAAACGTCAACAAGGTAAATACCAAGGTACTGCTGCGGCTTGCCGTAAAAGACCTGGCGGGCCTTAGTGAAGCTGAAGCCGCCCGGCTGCGGGAAACCCTGAAATCACGGCTTTCGGAAAGCGGCGAACTTATCATCGCTTCGAGCGAAGAACGTTCCCAGCGGGTAAACCTGGAACGGGCCTATGCCCGGGCGGAGGCCCTCATCGGCGCCTCCGC
>JAISRD010000166.1 GCA_031273835.1 Treponema sp.
ATTTCTAAATTTGTCAACAAAAATACGTTATTTTCAATATTATCTGAAATTCTTAGTAAATTTTCATAAAAATTTTGCATAATTTCATGATATTTGCAATAAACTCCTTTACTAAAGGAATATCATAAATTATAGTGTTGTACAAGGTTGAAGGTATGAACAAAAAGGTGATGAATTACCAGCATATTGCCGAAAAAACAGGGGTATCCATTTCAACCATATCCCGTGTTTTTACCGGCGCCCCAAACGTAAAGGCCGGTACCCGCCGCAAGGTTATTGAGGCCCTAAAGGACTACGGGTACGATACCGCTTTTATAGAGGAACACAGGAAAATCCACGGAAACCTCCTCGTAATTCTGAATGTGCCCTCAACGGGGAACCCCTTTTATACCCAGATAATTCATGGCGCAAAAACCGCCGCAACGCAGCGGGGCTGCCATCTGCTGCTTAACGAGGATCATATCAACGACAGCACCATTGATAATTTCCTGCGGCTGCTCAGGAAAGTTCAGGCGGCCGGTCTTATTACGACGAACCACATGGCGCCGGTGTATCTGAAAAGAATAAACGAGACGGTTCCGCTGGTACAATGCTGTGAATATGACGCCGGTTTTGATCTGCCCTATGTGTCCATTGATGATGTGGCGGCGACAAAGACGGCGATGGAATATCTCTTTTCGCTGGGAAGAAGGAACATCGCGTTTATCAATGGACCTATACGCTACAAATATGCCAAACAGAGGTATCAGGGTTACCTCGAAGCGCTTCAGGACGCGGGTATTCCACTTGACCGCCGGATGATAATCCAGTTATCCGAAATCAACTACAACCTCGCTGTTTCGGCGGTAACCACCCTTTTTGATTCCGGCAGGCGGCCGAACGCGTTTTTCTGCGCCTCCGATGTTTTAGCCGCCGCCGCTATAAAAGTAGGAATGAAGAAGGGCTTTGCGGTGCCGAATGATATTGCGGTGGTGGGTTTTGATAATGTTGAAATTTCATTCATGACGAATCCTACCATTACAACCATAAGCCAGCCGTCGTTTCAGCTTGGATTTTCAAGCTGCGAGCTTTTGATTGAGCACGTTACCAACCCCCAGATCCCCATACACAATATAATTCTGGCAACCGAACTCCTTGTAAGAGAATCGACCACGATGAAACAGGGATAAGGGCCGGAACGGACCCGGAATAAGAAAACGGGGACCGTCTAAGGGTCCCCGCCGGTTTACAAAAAATCAGAAGGCTATGCGTAAAATCCTGTTGCATAACCCAGCCAGGTAAGGAGCAGGGCCAATACGAGGATGATACCCATAAGCGCCAGGGGAGAAAATTTCTTCCGGGCGTAGAGGAAGTATACCCCAAGGGTCAGCCCCAGGGGAAGCAGTTTGGGGAAAATCGCGTTGACCACGTTATCGGCGTTAAAGACAACCTGGCCGGGAAGCATGGTATTGTTTACCGCGTCATATACATCCTGGGTAAGCTGAATGGGAAGGGTCAGGGAAACAAAGGAAGCGCTTAGGGCTCCCACCACGAGGAGGCCCAGAACCGTCATGGTATCCGTCAGGGCGCCAAGTCTTCCTGTGGCCATAAAATTCTGCATCCCCTCGAGGCCTGATTTTTTTCCCAGCTTGAACAGCAGCCAGCTTAGGATGCAGGTTCCTATGGGGTAGATGATCAGGTACAGTACCGGGCCGAGCCAAGCCGTGGCCTGATTCGCCTGCGCGATGGAGAGGCAGATGGTGAGCAGTATGGGGATGATCGTCGCAACCCACAGGGAATCGCCGATGGCCGAGGTGGGCCCGATAAGGGCAACCTTGGCGCCGGAGATCAGTTCGGGGGTACACTGTCCGTTGGCATTGGCCTCCTCAAGTCCGCAGACTATGCCGTTGCAGATCGAGCCGACCTGGGATTCGGTGTTAAAAAGGGTGATGTGCCTCTTGAGGGCTTCGGCCTTTTCTTCTTTGGTATCGTAGAGTTCGTCAATTACCGGAGCCATGGCCTGCCCGAAGGCCATGCCCAGCATGGTCTCCGCCTGCTGGGAACAGCCGTTCCAGAAGAACCAGTTAAAGAATGATTTACGCAGTGTTTTCCCGCTGATTGTCTTTGCCATTACCGGGCCTCCTTTCTGTTTACCGCGGCGGTATAGTACAGTACGGCGGTAATGACGGCGATAATCGCTACCGCCATGATGGAAAGTTTAAAGTAGGTGACTAAAATAAAGCCTGCCAGGAAGATAACGATATGGTACTGCCGCTTGTAGAGAAACGAAAGAATGATCCCCATACCAAGGGCGGCCATCATTCCTCCGAATACTCCCAGCACGGTTGTTACCCAGCCGGGTATGAGCGATGCAAAGTCGGTCTGGGCGGAAGCGACGGTCATGGAACTGAGTACGATCACCGCGGGGATAAAACGGCAGGCAAAACCGATAAGCTGGCCGAAAACCACATTGGGGATAAACATCTTTTTTGTTTCCCCCGCTTGGGCATACCTATTCGCCGCCCGGTTTAAGGGCAGGTTAAGGGCGTAGGAAAAATTCCACATCAGCTGCCCCACGAGCCCCCCAATGCCGGCAAATACCACCGCGAGTCCGATAATTTCGGTGGTTCCCATACCTTTTCCGAAAATCAGCGCTCCGGCGGTTCCGATATAGGTTGCGTAGGATAAATCCCAGGCAACCGCGCCGCCGGGGGTTACGTTCCCCATATACATAATCTGCAGCGGTATTCCCACCGCCATCGCCGTGGGAACATCGCCCAGGATTAGACCCACCACAAAGGATGCCACCAGGGGCCTTCCCAGGGTATACCATCCTATGGTGTTTCCCACGATTGAGCCTATCGAACCAAGATAGATGAATAGGCCAATCAAAACAATTTGAACCATGGTCATGTCCGTTCTCCTCCTAACTTAATTGTTTTTCGGAATGAATCCCAGCCGGTTTTTGCCGTATTCGGCAGCTGCTGAAAATTCACCGTAAAGCCCTGTTTAACCAATCCGTCGATGTCCTTTACATCCTGATCGGAGAGGTAGAAGATCCCCGTGGCTCCGCCGAGTTTGTGAACCGAATCGGGGCGTTTAGAAATATTTCCCAGCATGATGTATTCGCTTCCCTTAATTGCTTCCGCGATCTGGGGCAGTTTGCCGGGGGATTTAACGATTATCAGGCGGTTATCGCCGCTTCCTGTTTTAAGCAGCGTAATAGCCTCTTCGGTGGTAACAATATCGGTTTTGTATGAAGAAGGAACACTCATCTTCATAATCGACTTTATCGTGGGATTTTTAGCGCTTTCGTCGTCAATGCCGATGATCTCCTTTATACCCAGGGCGGGACACCATGCCACAATGGTCTGCCCGTGGATGAGCCGGTCATCAACCCTTACATAGACCTTTCCCATATTTGCTCCTAAAACAGCCGGTTCTCTATTAAGCTGGCGTACATATAACAGACCGTAAATCCCCTGTTGTTGGACTCAATGGCCCTGACCTGCCCGTTGGTAGTGTAATAGGGGAGGTAGGGGAAATCGTTGATCTCTCCCCTGAATACCTGATATTCTTTTAGGGCGGAAAACCACTGTTCCGTTTCTTTTTCGTCAAGGCTAAAATAGGCTTGGGGTATAAAACCCACCAGGTCCTCAAAGGTTTCACCGTAGAGCAGCCTGACGGGATTACCCTGTTCCCGCAGATGCTTTACCGCTCCGGTTACGGCATCGTGGGTATTGATATGCCGGGGATGCATGGAACCCCGCCAATGGGTGATTGCCAATTCAACCTTTTCTTCTATGAAATAAGTTTCAAGCCGTTTTTGAAAATCACCCTGAGAAGGCATATTGCCGGAAACATAACCGAGCCAGATCGTATCGGCCCCGAGTTTTTCCGCCGCCCGCTTATTCTGATTGAGCAGTTCCTTGAGGTAGGCCGCTTTTGCCTCCTCCGCTGCCGCCGGGTCCTCAAGCCGTCCCTGGGTAACGTGGATCAGGGTACAGTGTGCGCCTTCACGGGCGTACTTTAACACCAGCGGCCCCCCGAGCAGCTCCGCGTCCAGGGAATGGGCGCCTATGCTGACAATCCGCTTAAGGACGCTCATTGTTTAAGCTCCTTCCGGTAATCGGTAAAGGTACGGAATACCGTAAGCCCGTGGCGTTCGTAAAAACGGCGGCCTGGTTCATCGGTAGAAAGAAAGAAGAGCTGGCAGAGTCCCCGCCGGGTCATTTCAAACTGCATGATGTCAAAAAGCACCCCGCCTATGCCGGAATTCCGTTCCGCCGCGGCGGTTCCGATGGGGCCGAAGCGCTGAGGATTTCCGTCTATCATCCGCATACAGTAGGCGGCAACCTTTCCGTCCCGGTCCAGTACCAGGAGTATGCAGTCCTCGGCGGTATTGTTCTGCATGCTGATGAGGGCGTTTCGTTTCCAGCCGCCGCCGAATTCCGCCCTGGTAAATTCCAGCAGATCCAGCGCGTAACGGTAGTCGAACTTGATAAAACGGTAACCCGCTTTTTCAAGCTCCGCCTTTTTGGCGAGGGTAGTTTCGGGAATGACATAACCCTGAAGGTCCTTTTTCATAGAGTAGGCCTTCTCCCCGGCCCGGTATCCGTGCTTTTCAAAAAAACCCCGCGCCGCCGGATAGGTTTCACGGTCAACTCCGGGGAAAAAGTAGCTGGGGGAATAGGCGCCGTAAGTAAGCTGCTCCGCGCCGAGGCCGGCAAGTTTCTGTTCCGCCCCTTCAAGCAATTGTGAACCGATTCCCCGGCGCTGAACCTCCTTGTCCACAAAGAGGACGTTTATCCAGCCCCGTTGAGGTTCCAGGCCCCGTTCCAAATAGGGAAATTTACGTTTGGTAGCAAGAATAAAGCCCCGTACCAAACCGTCTTCCAGGGCCAGATCGCACAGGGCCGGATCAAAATTGTCGTCAAAAAGGGCCTGCCTTCTGAATTTGCCCGCCGTCAGGGGGTCGGCAAAGAGAGTCCGGCTCCACAGACGGACCACCTGATCCTCGAAAACCTGGCTGTACGCTTCAATTTTCATCGTTAGTAGTGTATCAGAGTTCTTTAAATAATGCAAGTTTTTTTTATTTTTTTCTGTTTTTTTCTTCTAATTCGGAAGAAATGAAATTTTTTTTCTTGACAGGCGCTGTTTATCATTCTACACTTTAGTATAATGTACTCAAAAACAGCTTCCGGTCCGGTGGAAGGGACCACCGAACAGCGGAACGATAATTCCGCCGATATCGACGCAAAATCGGCCCTTGAAATTGTTACGATAATCAACAATGAAGATAAAAAAGTTCCGGCGGCGGTGGAAAGGATACTTCCCCAAATAGCCGCCCTAGCCGAAGACGCGGCGGCGGCCTTTAAGAACGGCGGACGCCTTGTTTATATAGGGGCGGGGACTTCGGGAAGGCTCGGCGTTCTGGACGCTTCCGAATGCCCGCCGACCTACGGGGTGGACCCCGGTATGGTCCAGGGTGTCATAGCTGGCGGGCTTCCCGCCTTAACCCGTTCTATTGAAGACGCCGAGGATGATGAGGAAGCGGGGATGGGGGACCTAAAGCGGATCGGCTTTTCCGCAAAGGATGTGCTTGTGGGGATCACCGCTTCAGGGGGGGCACCCTATGTTTTGGGGGCGCTGCGTTATGCCCGGGATTTGGGGGCCCTGAGCGCCGCCATAAGCTGTAATGAGGATTCCGAAACCTTTGGGCTGGTAAAACACAGGCTTTGGGTGCATGTGGGGCCCGAAGTGATAACCGGCTCAACCAGGATGAAATCAGGCACCGCCCAAAAGCTCATCCTTAATATGATCTCCACCACCGCAATGATACGCCTGGGCAAGGTATACAAAAACTACATGGTGGATCTTCGTCCGGTAAATCAAAAATTGATCCGCCGTTCCATCAGAATTATCCGGGAGATAAGCGGGGCGGAGGAGGAGGAAGCGGAGCGGGCTTTTTATGCTTCCTTTAAGCGTCCCAAGACGGCCATTGTGATGCTCCTTACGGGGACAGGCCGGGAGGAAGCCGAGAAATTACTTGAAACGGCGGGGGGGCATATTGCCCGCGTCCCCGGACTGGGAAACAATCGGACTTAAGCCGATGGACAGCCTTCTTTTTTTAATACGGGAGTATGTTCCCCGCCTTCCCAGGGCGGAACGAAGGGCCGCCGAATATGTGCTCGCCGAACCGAAAAAAACCCTTTATTTTAATATCTCCGAACTGGCTAAACAAAGCGGGGTAAGCCAGGCGGCCATAGTACGTTTTTGCCGCCGTATCGGCGCCGATGGTTTTGCCGGCTTTAAGCTGCGCCTTTCCCACGATGTATTCCGTATTTCCGATGAACGTTATCTGCCCGATCTGGACCTTGAAGCGGACAGGGAACCGGGGACTGTGGTTAAAAATGTAATCGCCGGCGTTCAGCGGGGCATGGCCTGGCTTGAATCCTTAAGCGACATCCATCTCTTAAACAGCGCGGTTCGCATGATACAGGAAGCCCGGCTCAATCATATCTTCGGAATCGGCGCTTCAAGCCTTGCCGCCCAGGACCTTTACCAGAAGCTGCTCCGAATCGGCATACCCGCCACGGCCCCGCTGGACACGGACCTCCAGATTACCGCGGCCTGTAATCTTAAGGCGGAAGACACGGCGGTGGTTATTTCCTATTCCGGGGAAACCCCGGCCATGCTTACCGCCGCGCTGTGGGCGAAGAAAAAGGGCGCCGGCCTTATCACCCTGACGATGGAAAGCAAGAACAGCCTGAGGAACTCAGCGGACATAGCCCTGCTGGTACCCGCGTCGGAACGGGTGTACCGTACCGGGGCCATGGTTTCACGGATCACCCAGCTCGCGGTTATCGACATGCTCTACTCCCTGCTCCTCTCCAAGGACCTCAATAATACCATCCATTCCATAGAAGATACGATGGAAGCCACCCATACCCTGGAAGACCCGAAGGATGCAAACGAAGAAAAAGATGTTTAAGGCGCATTGACAATATGCGGTATTAGGGTAGTTAATGTTTATACGGAGGAAGATCATGGCAATAAAAGTAGGTATTGTCGGGGCGGGAGGCATGGCTTCGTATCACTATGACGGATTTACCCGGGCGGGGGCGGAGACGGCGGCCATTGCGGATGTGGATAAAAAGCGGGCGGAGGCCTTTACGGCAGGACGGCCGGGAGCAAGGATCTTCGGAAGCCTTGCGGAGATGCTAAAGGCCCTGCCCGGTTTAGACGCGGTGTCGGTGGTAACCCCCAATAAATTTCACCGGCCCATCGTCCTGGAAGCCCTCGAAGCGGGAAAGCATGTATTTTGCGAAAAGCCCCCGGCCCTCAACGCCGGTGAAATGGCGGAAATGCTTGCCGCCTCAAAAAAGGCGGGAAAGATCCTGATGTTTGATTTCAACAACCGGGCCCGCCCCGAATCCGCCGCCATGGCGCGGTATATCAGGGAAGGGGCCGCCGGAAAAATCAACTCCGCCCAGGCATTCTGGATACGCCGTGCGGGGATACCCGGCTTCGGCGGTTGGTTTACCACCAGGGCCCTTTCAGGCGGCGGCCCGGTGATCGATCTTCCCCACATGCTGGATCTTGCCCTGTACTTTATGGGTTATCCCGAACCGGACTGGTGCCTTGCCGGGGCGTTCTACGATTTCATGGACAACAAAGCCTTTAAGGGCCCCTGGGGCATACCCGATTCGGCCGCCGGCGTTACCGATGTGGAATC
>JAISRD010000249.1 GCA_031273835.1 Treponema sp.
CCGTCCTGGGTAATATTAAATTCCCTTGCCACCCGGCCGCCTTGTTCCAGAATTTCCTGGAAGATGCCCGTTATTTTTCCGCTGCGGAACAAATCCAGCAGGGGCCGGTCCTGGGCGTACCGCTTATCGGCAAGGCCGAGCCAGTCCGCCAGGCTTTTGCTGATGTACTTTGTCTCGGCGTTTTCGTCGGTAACCACCATATAATTGGGAGTCGTTTCCAGGACGGTTTCAAAAGTCTTTCTGGTTTTATCAATATCAGACACCTCCCGCCATATCAATACGGAAATGGAATAAAGCATGAGGCTGCAAACATTAAAAATTAAAAATTCGGTAATTTCCCGGGACCGGGAAATACCGGGTCCCAGGACATTGATCCGGAAAATAAAGATCAGGGGTATCAAAAGGGCGTTGACGAAACCCATATATATAAGCAGTCCCAGGGGACTCATGTAGATAAAACTGAGTATCGAAAAACCGAGGGCGGCGAAAACATAGAAGCGGTCCCCGCCTGTTACAAAGAAGGGGATCAATTCAAGGACCGCGGCGCTGATGGGTACAAGCGAGGATTTGGCCCGGACGGATAATCCCCTGGATGAATTAAAAATAAGTATTCCGGCAACCTGCAGGGCGAGCATCACAAGACGGGACATCCTTTCAGGACCCTGAGGAATAAGGAGCAGATCGTGAATTAAAGCGACGACAGCGTAGAAAAAAACTCCAACAATGGTCATCATCCGGATAACCGCCTCGGTCATCCAAAACCAGGCAAGCTTATGTTTATTCATGAACCGGTTCCACCCCGATCTTAACAAGGAGCCGGCCCGCGGGACAGGGACAGGCAAGGTCCACCGCACGGGGGACTACCTCAAAGTCAACATGGGAATCATAAAAATATTCCCCATCCAGGCAGATGGGTATGATCCGGTCCGATGAAACGCTTATTTTTTTTCCCCGGACATGGGATATAAAAACGGGCCACTTATGGTAACGGCCCCGCACATAATCAAGCATTACGGCAAAATGCTGTATATAGGGAACCGGCCGTACCAGGTACAGATCCAGCAGCCCGTCATTGGGGACCGCTTCGGGGGCCGGACACAGTCCGTTGGCGTTATAGGGCTGGTTGGCCGCCATGAGACTGATATAATTTCCGTCCAGCTCCTTTCCGTCGACCCGTATCCTGTAGGATTGTTCCGTTTTTTTCTTAAAGCCGTAGTATTCGCCCACGGCCAAATAAATCATATTAGACAAAGAGGGAGAAACGTTCGCCAATTTGATGATATTGTCCCCGTCCCGGGCTGCAAGGGTTTCCATTCCCATGGAAGCGTTACAGATACCGTAATTGTTTCCGCATCTCATTACATCAAAGGAGGCGACTTCGGAAAAAATCAGATTCCTGAGGGAATGGAAATGTTCCATCTTACCCTCCCCGAAGTACTGTAAAAATAAATTTTCGTTCCCAAAGGGCCAGAAGGCGATCTGCACATTGGCCAGACCCATACTGCCGTTGATAACCTCAAAGAAGGTGCCCGTTCCGCCCACAGCGTATACCCGTACTATCTGGGGGGAATCGGAAACATAACGCCGGACAAAACCCACAGCGTCCCGCTTCCACCGGGTAATGTGGATGTAGTACCCAAGCTCGGGAAAATTAGCGAAAAGGACCCGTATGTTTTGAACTATATCATCAATCCGCCCCTTAAGCTGCCCGGCTTTCGGATTGATGATAAAAAGATGTCTCATGTTCCGGCTTCTCCGGTGTTAAGGTCCTGCAGTAAAAGCAAAATAAGGCGGTCCGCCTCGTCATAGTCTATACCCTCAAGGGCATCGACAATTTTTTTCAGAGCCCTTGGTATAGGATACCCCTCCCCTTCCCAGGAATATTCCAGCAGGGGGGCGATGCTTTTTACCGCTCTGCCGGAATCGAAGAGACGGGCAAATTCCAGGGCTTCCGCCAGGGCCGCCGTAAGATCCTCTAACCTGCCGGGACCGAGGGTCGGGCCTTTCTGATGTTCCGTAACGGCGGCGAGTTTCCGGGCAAGGATACTGAGCCTTTCCTCAAAGCCGGGATAGGCCGCCGTACAATAGGCGCCGTTTCCCTCACGGGCGGCCGCTTCCAGGTCCCTGGCGCTGTTCCCCAGATCCACGGCCCCGATGGAATACAGGGCCCCCTTTATTCCGTGGACATCTATGGTAAAGGCCGGTAAATCCGTCTGATATAGGCCGTGCATCTTCCGGGCGCCGTCGGAAAACACCTTGGCGGAGATACGCAGCAGATCCTCATACTGATCCACCGAACCGCCAATGAGGGAAAGCCCCCTGTCCACGTCAAGTTCCGTGATGGTCCGAACGATTTCAAGAAACGGCACGGAGTCGGAGCCGATTTCCTCCTTGATTACAGGGACGGGGTCAGTATCCTCCGCCTGAGAGGGAGCGGGCTCGACGTCCTGACTATACGGGGCGTCCGTATCAAAGGCCGCGTCCGAATCGGACCCGGCGGCGGAGTCCCGCGCCGCGGGCCCGGCGTCCGGGTTCCCCGCGGCCTGGGGTTCCGCTTCTTTTTTGGCGAGCATATACGAAAGGGTTTCGGACAAAAAAAGCAGGACGTAGTCGTTCTGAATCAGGGGCACCGTCGCGTCATCCCCTTCAAGAATAATATAGCCCCGGAGCTCTTCATTTACCAGCACGGGGAGTATGCACAAAAACAGGGTCGTGTCGCCGACAAATTCTATTTTGTATTCCGCCATGCCGGCGGTGTTAAAGGTAAGGTATTTTTTCCCCTGAAGCAGGCCCTGTACCTGACGGTGGTACTTAAAATCCCCGTTATTCTTCTGCAAACCCCAGCCCAGCTCAAAAACGGCATGGAGGCGGACATTCCCCCCGTCGGCCATGACAAGCGAAACCTTATGTACCTTCATGGCGTCGCAGATCAGGTCTATCACTTCATCAAACACATCCTCAATACGGTCCCGCTTATAAAGGGCTCGATGGAGCCGGGTATAGATGTGCAGCAAATCCGTCGCCTGTTTTTGTATGGTGATATGCATCTGGAAAAGCTCCACCATGTGGCGGAGGGAACGGATCAGGACCCCCACTTCGTCCCGGGACCGGATCGCCGGTATTTCCCGCTCTAAATCTCCGTGAAGTATCGCTTCGGCGGCGGTGATCAGGCCGCGGATGGGCTTCGTTATGGACCGGGTAAAACAGAGGAGCAGGCCGGTGATAAAAATCAGAATAATAAAAAAGTAACCCCAAAAGGGCCCTAAAACAGCTACGGAACCCTCCGGTCCCGGCGGGATATGCTTAACAAGAACCTGGACTATGAACAGCGACGACAGGCCAAAAACAAGCAAAAAAGGAATTATCACAAGGAGAATAAGTTTTGACAGT